>JAVYOA010000004.1 GCA_038734945.1 Fervidicoccaceae archaeon
CTATTTTTTCGATCCTGCTTTCTTTTATTAAATCGTCTTTTAGAATTGTTGCAGCTATTTTGTATGGAAGAATTTCTGCATCGTCTTTGATTTTGGGGGGAATTTCCGCACCGTTATGGGGGTCTATTTGTTTCCAGTATAGTTTTCCATCCATCCAAATTCCAATATCGAAGTTTTCTATTCCTCTTTTTATTGATTGTTCAATAGCATTGCGTGTGGTGAGTGGGGCAGATGTTACTGTGTAAAATGTGTCTATTATGCTTCTGAACGTGTATCTGTTTGTTCCTTCGATTAGATCCCAGTTTTGGTTCATTTTTAGGAATTCAGCTAGGTCCCTGAAGCTTATGTCCGTTCTTAGTTTTGGGCCTGTAGCAGGATTCTTCAATCCGGTTTCTACCTGTGGTATTATTGCTGAAGCCGGAGATGTTGTGATCCATTTTATTCCGTCTTTCCCGCCCTCTTTTGTTGGGTATGCGATTCTAGTTAATGCTGAGAGAAGATGCTCGCTTAGCAGCCTTTCGTTGTCTTGCTTATAGTCTTTCAACTTTTTCTCTTGTAAGTTCCTTATGTCCTTATCTGTATAGTATTCTGTCAGGCTATCCATGACTTCTTTTGCAGATTTTATCTTTGCTGCGAAGGATAAAAGTGTATTAAAGTCAGCTTGTTTGTGTGGACATACTACAACTACTGTATTTCTGTAAGTTCTTCTACCTTCTTTGCCTTTCATTAGTATTATGTTTCTTACTTCATCTTCGTGTATTTCTGGTTTAACAAGGACTACTAATTTGGGAGATGGATTGTCATCTATTTTGATTTCTTGGAGGAAATCTCCATAGCCTATTACCGTGGTATTTTTCTCTTCGAAGACTTCGCCCTGTTCTTCTTCTCCTTTTTTTCCTTTTTTGGTGAGTAATTCTTTTGCGTATTCTGTTAAAGTTCCGTAAAGTTCAAGTTTTGGCTCATGTAGTTTCTCTTCGGCTTTTCTCTCTACATATTCTATTACGGATGGGTATGGTGTGAACCAATAGCGTCCATTTTCTGTTGTGAAGTGGGGCAGTTTGCTTGCCATTTCCTCCAGCATGTCTTTTATGTCTAATGGTGTCCATTTTTCAGTTGCGAATGTTTCTGGATCAAAAACCATTAGGGCAACTTCCTTTGTATCTGGAAAAACTTTTAAGGGTTCTTTGAAGGTTTCGTAAGTATAGGATTTTAGGAAAATTGCCGTTGCGATCTTGTATGCTAGTTCACTCTTTGAGCACTCTGATACTGAGCCTAGGTGTCCTTCTTCTGTGACTATGTCTCTTGAAACAACATCTCTGAATTCTCTGTATCTTTCTGTTAGTACTATATTTCTTATGTCGTTGTCTTTTAGGTCTATATGCCATGGCATAATGAAACTTGCTTCTTTTTTAATGCGCAGGAATTTTCGAATAACTTTTCTTGTTATTCTTATGGCGTCTCTTGTTTTTTGGAGGTCTCGGTTTCTTGTTACAAATTCCTGCAGGACTTCTATATATTTTGGGTGAAAGGGGTATGTGTCCATGGCTGAGGATTTTTGTCCAGTTTCTGTGGAATATTGCCAGTCTGATTCTACACCGAACAGTTCTGGATGTTCACGGTATTTTCTGTGGAGTTCGTCTTTTGCTTTCGATGCCTCCTCTTTCGGGATCTTTTTGAATATCCTTTTTTGAAGGACCTTTGCTACATCATCTGGTGAAACTGGAACGACTCTTTTTGTTGATTTTCTTTCTAGGCTTCCTAGGACTTTTTTTGCATAGTCCTTGAACATATCTTCTTCTATAAGTTCTTCCTGTTCTCCTCTCTTTCTGTATTCAGCCTGTATGGAAACAACTAACACTGTTTTTGGTGTATCTTCTATGGCTCTGGAGAGGTAATCTAGAAATAAAAGAACTTTACTTCCGTAGTCTTTAAGGCCTTTGGATTTGTCCACGTTTAATATATAATGAAGTATTTCGTCCATTAAAATCAGAATTGGCTCTTTTGTTTCAGCTAGTATGCTTTTTAGAAGAGTTACGTCTGGAGCTGGAGCATCTTCGTTGTCGAGATGTTTAACTTTGCTGTAGGCGCCGAGCTTGTAGGCTAGCATACCCCATATCGTTTTTATGGTGAAGTCTTCAGCTTTGTAAGGTTCTTTTGGGTGGGGAATTAGGTCTGCCCTGCTTCCATCCATGACTATTATTGTTGGTTTGCCAGCTTCGGCTATTTTTGCAGCCAATTGTGGGTTAATTTCTTTTAATGTATCTGGGTTGTTAAAGGCGTGGTATAGAGTTATTTGTGTGTGAGTTTTTCCTCCGCCAAATAATGAAGTTAGAAGGTATATGCTTCCACCTTTTTCATCTTGGAGGTCTTCAGCTATATCTTCTATCAGTTTTTTCATGTTTTCTGTTAAGTATGTTCTTGCGAAGAATTCCTTTGGATTTGCATATATTGGTTCTTCTTTGCCTTTGAGCAGATCGCCTAAGTCGGGAGCTGCTTTATCGTCTAGTCTTACATCGTTTATATCATCCCATACTTCCATTAAGCCGTTTTTAATGTAGTTTAATATTCCCATTTCTATTCACTTTTTATGGGAATAGAGTTTTATCTCTGGGTGACAAGTAGTCAATCATGCGATTACATAAGCTATATTCCGGGTCTTCTTTTGAAAGGGTTTTTACCAAGATTTTGGCTAATGTTAGAGCTTCTTCTACATATGTGGGGTAATCATTTTTTAATTGTTCTAATTTGCGCTTGAACTCTTCTCTTGAGAATGTTGCTACATAATATTCTAACATGTGAAGTGCGTCTATTGTGCATCTTATTTCCGGTTTTTCTGGGTTTATTCCCCTAATTTCTAGGATTTCGGCTAGGCTCGAGCGTTCCGTAGATGGAGGCTCAATTAGAGTGTATGTTTTGGATTTTGCCACTTTTGCCCCAGTTTCTTCTTTTCCTTTCAATATCTTCCATGTTTTTATTGCGGTGTTGAGGTCTAAGGATGTGCCTATGGAAAACAACCTCAGGTCTGTGCTTTCAAGGATCTTATTCTTTGCTCCTGGCAATATTGATTTTATTAGTAAGTAGAACATAGCGTCAGGATTTTTCACCCCCTCGTTTAGCTCAGCCTTTTTTGCTAGGGCTGTTGCCAAGCCTAGATAAGTTGCTGGGTAAACATAATTGTCAACAAGTGTTTTGATGTCTAATTTCCCCATGGCCTTTATTTCGCGGTATTTTGTGGCTGCGGCTAAAGAAGCGGCGAGGGTCCCAATAACAAGATCTCTACCAGTTACGCCGAGGTCCATTAACTCTCTTGCCCTTTTTGCTGATTCTTCAACCATTTGGTTGTAAAGCTCTGAGGCTTCGATTGAACCTTGACAGCCCTTCCTCCAAACAACAACTATACTTGTATCCATGGATAGCTTTTCTCTTTTGACTACACTTTGGGCTGACTCAGTTGTTATTGGAAAAGCATTTGTAACCATTAGACCCGTAGCTTCCCATCCTGCCTCTAGAAGAGCTTTCCAAGCGTCTGGATCTGTGTGGGCATAGTATGTAACTAGCAAACCGTTATCCTCAAGCCTAGAAGCCATAGTAATAAATGAAGAGTTGAGGAGGTTCTGGAAATGCTTAACACCATCTTCTTTCTTGGCATCTGCGCCAAGTCTAGGCGGGTTAAGGCTGACCTCACTTAGGGCATACTTCTCCCACTGTGTCGAAACCTCAACCCAACCATCACCAACTTTCTCAAAGAAGGCTTCTGGCAGGAAGCGGGGAACAAGCCTGCCGTTCTCAACATCGCTCAAAGCCCTCTTAAGCCAAACATAATAGAAATCACTAAGCTCAGCATAAGGAACATCATCATAATAAGGCGGATCGGAAACAATCAAGTCGAACTTTTCGTCCCCAAGCTTGCCGAGTACTGTGGCATCATCCAACACAACTTCAACATGACTAGGACTACCAGAAATAGCGTTGAAAAGGTATTGGATACTTTTCACAATAGTGCTTAGATTCGCGCTATAAGAGCCGGTAGTATTTGTCCAAGGTGAAAGCTCGGAAAAATTCCATTGCATGGCAATACCTCTAACAGCGAGCGTATGTTGTACTATTTCAAATCCTGGATTCCAAGCAGTCGAAACCGAATTAAAATCTACAAATTTGATGAGAGATGCTGCTAGGTATGTTGTTACTGCTTCTGCGTATTTGTATGCTTTCTGTTTGTCCCAGCCCTGCTCCAGCTTCTCCTCCTCTACTCTTCTACCGGCTTCGCGTATTAGCTTAACGAGTTTAGTAAGCGTTAGAAGCTGACGCGGATTAAACAGCTTATACCACTTGTCAAAACCATAAAAAATAACCCACATGCTTCTTGCTTCGTAGACAGGTAATGCTTCTCTTGGTACGTCTGGGTCGCCTTCTTGTAGCAATTTCTTCACTTCACTTCTTGCCAATTCAAGTTTTTCCTGGTCTTTTTCTGTACATGGCTCGAACTCCAGATTACCATTCTTCATTTTAACTTTTACAAGCAGTCTCTGTCTCGCTAAAACTTCTGTGCTCCCCCCTTCCATGCTTTGGTTATATGTTTTTATAGCATATTTCACGTAGCTCTCAAGTCTCTCCCTAACCTCTTTAGGTAAACTCTTTGTTTCAGTATAGTGCCTTCCATTCTGCAGATCCACTTTCATTATTGGTTGATGGCAGAATAAGCACACGGCCTTTTCACGTCGTGCTTCAATGTTGCTTTCTGGAACATAAAACTCTCTGCCATTGGTTTGAATTCTTAAACCAGAAACCTTTGCGCTTTTAACAGCCCTATTCCCTAACTCCCTATTCAAATCAACGACTCTAATCCTAACATTATCACCTTCTATAACTGGCTCCATCCAAGCAAGCCTTTCATAGCCATTATTGCTCTTGACCCTTGCAAGCCACCAGTTCCCAACAAGTGGAGTCCAACGCCCACAATGCGGGCACTTAATTTCCCAAGAACCAATGTAGACAGCTGTCTCTTTATCATACAACTCCTGAATAAGTGGATCCTCTTTAAGACGCTCAATAATCCACTTGCCCCACTTCTCTACATCACGCACAAGTCTTTCGCCATAATTGTTAGGATATTCCAAAACAGTCTTCAAAAAAATATAAGCCACAGGCAAAAGGTCCGTGGCAGTAACATTTAAACCTAACCTTAAACCCTCAAGCGGAATGGAGCCAAAACCCGCAAAAGGATCCAATAGCTTAACGCCCTCAAAACGGTAACGAGGCTTAACCCTATGAGGCGTTTCTTCAAATTTTATACGTCCATTAGCCTGCTTCTCCTTACGCCTAATGCCGATATTATGTAAAAATTCGTTAACATTTGTCTTCTCAGGCAATAAGCTACCTGCAGTAATAGCCCTAGCAGAAATCAAAGGTTTTCGAGTCCACCAAAAGACCATTTCCCAATGAGGAGGTCTCCCAGGGCCTTTCTCAACAGCAGAAGCCTCACTAATAACACTGAAGGGAAAATTAAAAGACTCAATAAAGCGCCTGTCTATCTTATTATCATTATCTTTAACTATCAACCAGCATCACATCCCAATAATATGATCCAGGACATTATATATAAACCTTAAAATATAGTTGATGACACGTAGTCGGCAAATCAATAAGTAAAGACATATCAAAATATCCAAGTTCTTAAGTGGCAGGAAGGGCAAACTATAAAGGGAAAACTTCTAACAAAAATGATTCTCCTTAAAACTTTAGAAACGAAAAAGCTACAGAAAAGCTTAGAACTGTAAAGAGAAAGATGATGAAATACTTATTAATAATTAACAATTTGATAGCTTATCAGCAACACAGTGAGTTAATAGATCTTTGAGTTTAAAACTAAGCTACTTCAATTTTCGCTAAAAATGACTTGATGAAAAAAGGAGCAGGATATTCAAGTATGTTTATTAAAAGTAACGTTATAATTGGAATTTTCCACTTATCCTCAAACATAACCTAATCCCGAGAAAGAACAAAATACAACAAAAAAAGCTCTCGATAAAACATACTATTATCCTTTCCTAGAGTCTATTAGTTGAACTTAATAAAAGCTTCTTTTCTCTGAAGATATCAAATTCTATTTTTCAAATAAAGGGATAATGCATACTGACAGATTATGGGAAAACTTTCAAAAAAATAATATTAGACATAGCTCGAGATAATTCGCTTGCCAGGTGATGAATTCAGCTAAAAATCCTTAAAAGCTATTATAGCACAAACTTTGGAAAAACTCCTTAGTAGCCCTCTCAATCTCCTCAGAACTTTCAAGGCTTATCAAAAATAGCATTAGAAGGGAATAGTCTGAGCAGAAGGCAGTGTCTTGGATTTGTAGTCCATTGTTGTGATCTTCTTCAGATTTGGCTTCTTCGTGCAATTTTTTGGTCATTTTGACTTTTCTTTGTCTATGAAGAATTATGGGTTATTTATGTTGGCTACTATGACGGAATTCACACGGCTTCATTGCTAATTAAGATCGTGTTCGTGTGGGAGCTTAATGCCGTTTATAATAGAAGCGAACTAAATCTATTCCTCGTAGAAATATTAGGATTTTTTGAACCATCCTCCTTAAAATCGGTTAATTGAGTTTGATGATCTTTTTTGGAACTAAAAAACACATACCAGAAACAATACCGAGTTATGGCATACACTTTATATTAGGCATATTCATCCAGATAAAAATTTCTCATGTGAATACTCATTTATGAAAAAAGGTTTGTCTTTTAGGGCAAAGGTAAGGTCAGTTTTATAGTGGGCAGAAGATAGCATCTTTCTATCCTGACTAGATCTTACTTAGGTTTAGACACCCGGACATCGTTAACTTTCAATCAAATCTAAAACGTTTCATGAACTTCTTTTCATAACAACGAAATGGCATTCATAAGTCATTAGATACTAGTAATTTAGGCGGGCCCGCGGGGATTTGAACCCCGGACCACCAGCTTAGGAGGCTGGCGCCCTATCCTGGCTGGGCTACGGGCCCCTATTTTTTAGCTCAACAACTCCCTTATTTTACTTTTCTATAGCAGTTCAATAGTTGCTTCATGGTGACTTAGCTTTTCCGAGAGCTGACTGAGAAAATCAAATGAGTCCTCAATTTCCTTGCACACAATTTTCAATACAAAACCCATTTCGCCAGATCCAGGAGATAGCGGCTTCCTGAATGATGGCTGAGAGATAATGAGGCACCCCTTCTGGCTAATTCCTACAATTGCTCCGCCTATGCTGGCTCTTTTTGAAAGCAGCTCAGAAATGCTGCTAGAAACAGCCATCATTTTCTGAGCTTCATATATTCTAATGAAGAGCTTCAGCTCCATCAATTTTCATCACTTTCCATAATGAGCAAATGAAGATAAAAAACTTCTATTTTTTATAGAGCCATTTCAAAGAATAAAAATCCATGTATTTCAGAACTTCCTGAAAAAGAGGCTCCTGCATATGAAAAAAGGAGTAGATAGAATGGAAATTCTCAGCATTTTTCTTCAGATTATTCCCCCCGGAAAGGTGACAACTTACGCCTCACTGGCAAGGCTGCTGGGGACCTCTCCAAGAGCTGTAGGCAAATTGCTTTCAAAAAATAGATCTCCAATAATTGTGCCATGCCACAGAGTTGTGAAATCCAGCGGAGACATAGGAGGCTACTCTCTCGGTGCTAACATGAAAAAGAAGCTCCTTGCCCTTGAAGGCGTAAAAATCAATGGCAATAAGATCAGCAAGGATAGCATTTTCCTCCTAGACGAATTTCTCCACTAAATTTGGGAATTCGAAAGACCTACCTTGACAGCAACATTTTTTGCTAGCTTTTCAAGCTCCTCATGAACTGCTGTTCCATTACCAATCTCGTAAATCGGGGATCCCTCGTCATGTGCCCTTCTCACTGCCTCATTTAGAGGGATTCTAGCTAGGATCTCCAAGCCATAGTCTCTCGCTATGGCTTCTGCTGAGCTTTTTCCCAAAATCTCAATTTTTTCTCCGTTAGAGCAAACATAGTAGCTCATGTTTTCCACAATGCCAAGAATTGGTATATCGAGCTTTCTGGAGAAGTTCACTGCCTTTCTCACTATCCCCTCTGAAAGCTTTCCAGGTATTGTAACTATGATTGAGTGCCTTGGAGGTGGAACATATTGGGCAACAGTTATTGATTCATCTCCTGTTCCTGGAGGAAGGTCTATGATCATTATATGCGGATCATCCCACCTAGTAAGTGCCAAAGTCTGCAAAATGAATTTTGTCCTCAGCGAGCCCTGCCAGATCAGAGGAGTGGACTTATCAGTTAAAAGGGGCTCAACGCTCATTATCTGAATCCCTTCATCGGTGAGATAGGGAATCAGCTCCCCTGTTTCCTCATCCATATATATCTCTGCCTTTCTCTCACCAAGGAAAAAGGGAACAGATGCTCCTGTCTCATCAGCATCATAGAGGGCAACTCTGAACCCAATTCTTCGAAGGTACTGGGCGAGCGATACAGCAATGAACGTTTTTCCAACGCCACCCTTTCCGCTCATTACCATTATCTTAGCAGGAATTTGGGACAGCCTTTCTCTTGCCTTCTCAATGTACTCGTCAATTTCGCTCTTTCCTTCCTGCTTCTGTGGTGACCCAGGTGCTGAAATTCCCCCCCTTATTCTGAGATCCTTCTTTGCCTGCGACATATCAACCTACAGCTCCAGATAACACAATGTTTAATTCTCGAGCTAATAAAAAAAATTTCGCAGCCTGCTCAAATGGGGAGATGATTCGTTGCGCGAGAGCGGAAAATGCAGGGAAATCGATAGAAGATCTTTTCTCGTGGTGGGAGACATAGCTATAGTGAACATCTCCAGCGAGGAAGAAATTGAAAATGCGAGAGAGCTCGCAAAATGCATTTCTGAAGAATCACCATACATAAAGGCTGTTTTCGCAAAGCAGTCCACAGAGGGAGAGTTTAGAATAGCAAAGCTCATCCACTTGCATGGAGAGAGAAGAACAGAAACCATAGCTAAGGAATATGGGCTGAGATTTGCCGTTGATATTGGAAGGGCCTACTACAATCCAAGGCTCACTGAAGAGCACAGAAGGATAGCAATGAGCTGCAGTGATGATGAAATAATTCTGGATCTATTTTCCGGCATTGGGGGCTTCTCACTGCACATAGCCAGCTTGAAAAGAGCATTTATCTTTGCCAACGATTGGAACAAGGAAGCCATTTCTCTCCTCCTCAAATCAGTTCTTCTGAACAAGAAGAAGCTGAAGGGATCAATATATGCTACAGCCATGGACGCTCTGAATCTAATTCAGGAAATCGAGGGAAAAATATCCTTTGATAGAATAATTATGAACAGCCCAACGAATTCCATTCTCTATCTTGAGCCAGCAATCAGAGCGGCAAAAAGAGGGGGGATCATACATCTCTACACCCTTCAGCAGAAGGATTTCAATAGCTCTGAGCTGATCAGCTTCTTGGGAAATAAAGTAGCTCTTGAAAATGCCGTAGAGGTGCTGGAGTACTCACCATCCAAGAGCATATTCAGACTGGATCTGAGGGTTGTTGGCCCTCATCAAGACCAAGCAGAATAACGAGGAGCTCCTCACCGCTCGAGAGCTTTGATATCAGCTCTCTGCTCAAGCTGGATGCGGACTTGTCTGCCTCTATGCACAGAGTCGACTCATCAATGTAAGAGCTTCTCCTTATTATCATCTTCCTCTCGCTCGATAGGGGAAGCCTCTCATCCCCCCTGCAGTGAACAGAATCAACAGCACCACCAGCCATGAACAGAACAACAATCTCTTTTCCTTTCCTTATGAATTCCTTTGCCCCATCTCTCAGCCCAGACAGGCCAGCACTTGACATTATGCCTATTATGCAGTCTCCCCTCTCTGTCAGAAAATCATCTCTCGTGACTTCTATCGTGGTTCTATGAGTTGCCCTGACGTTCCTGTGTCCGCGAGCCCTAATTATGTCAAGAGGAACAATTCTGCAGTTTCCCAATCTAACCCCCAGATTTTTTATTATTTGAAATAAAATAACTTAATGGGAACACAGTTGATATCTTTCTATGAAAGGAGGAAAAGCTTGGTAGAGAGGCTTAGGGCAGAGGGAATTCTGAAATCAGAGAAGGTCGAGAGAGCCTTTCTAAGAGTTCCTAGGGAGAAGTTCGTCCCTCCAGAGTACAGGGAGTATGCATACTTCGATGAGCCCCTTCCAATAGGCCTTGGACAGACAATCAGCGCACCCCACATGGTTGCAATAATGACCGAGGAGCTCAATGCTGAAGCCGGATGGCGTGTTCTTGAAATTGGAACGGGCAGCGGATATCAGGCAGCAATCTTGGCTGAAATTGTTGCACCAAGCGATGAGAGGAGGGAAAAGTGGGGTCACGTCTTCACTATTGAGAGATTGGAGATGCTTGCTGAGCAGGCAAGAAAGAATATAGCATCATCAGGCTACGAGGATAGAATCACAGTCATAGTTGGAGATGGAAGCCTTGGATATGAGAAGGAGGCTCCATACGATGGCATCCTAGTAAGCGCTGCTGCCCCAAAAATTCCTAGGCCATTGATTGAGCAGCTTAAGGATGGGGGGAGAATGGTAATCCCAGTTGGGCACAGATACGTTCAGAGGCTTCATGTTGTGGAAAAGACTGGAGAAAGCATCAAAGTGAACGTAAAGGAACCCTGCGTGTTTGTCCCTCTAATAGGAAAAGAGGGCTTCAGCGAGTAGCATGTCTATTTGAACCAGGCATCAAGCCCCTTCTGCTTAGACCTGGATGCTGACTTTGCCTTCGTGAGTCTCTCAATTGCTGAGCTAACCCTATCCGGGCTGAAATCGTGCTCCTCTATCAATATCCTCTTTATTTCCTCCTCCTTTGGCTCTCTCCATTCAATAGCATACTCCTTTGTTACCTCAGGAGATAGAAAATAATCATATATTTTTCTGTAGTCCACATCTCCGCTCGGAGGAAGGCTGTTCAGAGCCTCCTCTGCAGTTTCATAGCTCTTGACTATCTTCAGAGCCGTCTTCACTCCAACGCCCTTTATTCCATCTGGATTGTAGTCTGTACCGAGCATTATTCCTATTACTATCAGCTTCTTCCTGTCTATGCCGAGCTCCCTGTACAGCACTGATGCCTCAATTACCTCTGGCTTTATCTCTACATAGGCATCCTTCCTAGGGAGCTTTCTCTTCCCAGTTATGCCGAGATTCCTAACGAGCCTCGGCGAGCCGAAAAGAAGGCTGTCGTAGTCCTGGCTTCCAGCTGACCACGCATCCCCCCTACTTGCTATGTATGCAGCCTGTGCTTCCCCCTCTGCTGGTGCCTGAATTATGGGAATGCCCATGGCTCTGAGGAGCCTCTTCCCATCCTCTACCATCTCATCTGTTAGCCTGGTTGCCATTTGGGCATATATCCTTGCCTCCTCAATTCTGCTCTCTCTTATAGCTTCCCTGTACTTTTCCTCAGCCTCCTCCTTCCTCCTCTTCCTGCTCTGAAGCTCTTTTTCCTTCAAGCTTGGAGGCTTTCCATCAAAAACATAGACTGGCTTAATGCCAGCCTCAATTAGATTTATTGTTCTGTAGAAAAGACCGCTCAGGTGGCTTGTAACTCTTCCCCTGCTATCCATTAGCGGAGTGCCATCTGGCTGTCTTATGGCTGTTAGAAACTGGTAGAGCATGTTGTATGCATCTATTGCAATTGTCCTGTCTCTGAGCTCAGTGAGCTCTACTTCCCTTTTTGCGCTTTCCGGTATAAGCTCTCTCAGCTCTACTCCCAATTCTGCTCAGCTCTATCCCTTATGAGCTCCACCAATAGCTGATCCTCCTTTATTGAGGATACCCTGATGAGACCATTGAGCTCGAGCTTCATGAGAACCTTCAGAAATTCTGGATAGCTGAGCTCTGTAGCAGCGCTCACGGCCTCGTAAAGCTCCCTGTCTATGATCGATCCTCCCTTCAGGTTGAGCATTCTATATATGATTTCCTGAACTGGGAGGTTTCTCCAGGTCGTTCTCAACTCCTTCATCCCCCCATTCTTTAAAAGCTCTTTTCTACGTGTAAGGCGCCGTCTCTACTGCCCTCCTCCTTATGTTCTGCCTCGACTGCTCGAACCACTTTATGTAGAACTCCACCATCTGCTTGTTTATGGACGGCTTCACTACCTGCAGAGCATCCTCGAAGTGCCTCATTGTAATTTCCTTCGTATATATGTCCTCTCTAAGCGCCCTGAGCCCTGCCTCCCTCACCAAAGCCTCTATGTCAGCCCCCGTATATCCTTCCGTTATCTCGGCAAGCTTGACTAGATCGACGTCCTTTGCAAGGGGCATGTTCTTCGTATGTATGCGGAATATCTCTATTCTCTCATCCTTATTTGGCGGAGGAATGTATATCAGCTTCTCTATTCTTCCTGGCCTTATCAGAGCTGGATCCACTATGTCAGGTCTATTAGTAGCTGCTAGCACTATAACGTTGTCCAGGCTTTCTATTCCATCAAGCTCAGTTAGCAGCTGACTCACTACCCTCTCCGTTACATAGGCATCAGAAGACACCCCTCTTATTGGCGTGAGGGCATCAAGTTCATCGAAGAAGACAATGACTGGAGAGTACTGCCTTGCCCTCCTGAATATCTCCCTTATTGCCTTCTCGCTCTCTCCAACCCACTTGCTCAATATTTCTGGACCTCTAACTGCTATGAAGTTGGCCTCACTCTCAGTTGCTGCTGCCTTGGCAAGCATTGTCTTCCCAGTTCCAGGAGGACCGAACAGGAGGATCCCCTTCGGCGGCCTGATTCCCAGCCTCCTGAATGACTCCGGATACTTGAGGGGCCACTCAACTGCCTCCCTAAGCTGCTGCTTCGCTTCCTCCAGCCCTCCTATATCGCTCCATCTCACGTTTGGCACTTCAACATATATCTCTCTGAATCCGCTCGGCACTATCTCCTTGAAGGCTTCCATGAAGTCGCTCATCTTCACTACCATGCTGTTGAGAACTTCTTCCGGA
This sequence comes from Fervidicoccaceae archaeon, assembly GCA_038734945.1. NCBI lineage: Archaea > Thermoproteati > Thermoproteota > Thermoprotei > Fervidicoccales > Fervidicoccaceae > Fervidicoccaceae archaeon. The sequence continues at coordinate 12,995 of JAVYOA010000004.1, forward strand.
ATCTTCTCACTGCTGAAATCTATCTGCGGCATGTATCTCCTGAGGGCATGCATTGCTGCTTCTCTGGCCAGAGCTGCAAGGTCAGCTCCAGTGTAGCCATGGGTTATGTCAGCGAGCTTCTCGAGATCAACCTTCTCTCTGGGATCGCTGGACTCGAGCGGCATATTCCTTGTATGTATTTGAAGTATCTCCAGCCTTCCCTGCCTGTCAGGCAGAGGAATCTCTATTTCTCTGTCAAATCTTCCCGGCCTTCTGAGAGCAGGATCAACTGCATTTGGCCTATTTGTAGCTGCTATTACTACAACATCTCCTCTTGCCTCCAGACCATCCATGAGCGCAAGGAGCTGGGCAACAACCCTCCTCTCAACCTCCCCAACAACCTCATCTCTCTTTGGAGCTATAGCATCGATCTCGTCTATGAATATTATTGTTGGTGCATGCTTCTTTGCCTCCTCAAAAATCTCCCTAAGCCTCTGCTCGCTCTCTCCATAGAACTTGCTCATTATCTCAGGACCGTTTATTGAAATGAAGTAGGACTGCGTTTCGTTGGCAACTGCCTTTGCAAGCAGGGTCTTTCCGGTGCCCGGTGGACCATATAGGAGGACACCCTTAGGTGGATCTATTCCCAGCCTCTTGAACACCTCAGGATACTTGAGAGGAAGCTCTATCAGCTCTCTTACCCTCTGTATTACGTTCTTGAGCCCTCCAATATCCTCATAGGTAACTCTGGGCATTCTCCCAGGCTCGATCGGCTTATCAAGCACCTTCACATCTGTTTCAGCAGTAACTATCACGACACCAAGCGGCTTTGTCTGAACAACAGTGAATGGAATTGCCTGCCCCAGGACGGGAATCAGAATCGTATCCTCCTCAACAAGTGGATAATCAACCAGCCTCCTCTTCACATAGCTGACAAAGCTCTCCTCTATCTGAATATTGAAGCTGCTCGGAGCAAGCTTCACGGATTGAGCAGGCTTTGGATTTGCCTTTCTGACTATTACCTTGTCTCCTATACCAACTCCAGCGTTCTTTCTGACAAGGCCATCCATCCTTATTATATCCATGCCTTGATCCTCAGTGTAGTTTGGCCAGGCAACTGCTGCAGTCTTTCTCTTCCCCTCGATTTCCACAATGTCTCCAGGCTCCACCCCAATCGACTTAAGCAGTCCAAGATCTATTCTCACTTTTCCCCTGCCAACATCCTTCTGTTTAGCCTCAGCAACTCTGAGAACAAGCTCCTTTCTCTCGCTGCCCTCACTCATTTGCAAAATTCACCTTCTAGAAATATGTGCACTATATTCCTTTTTCATATTTTTCCCCAAGTTAATATGATTTCTCAAAATATTTCCTCATTTCTTTAGGTGCGGCGGCCGGGATTTGAACCCGGGATCACCGGCTTGGAAGGCCGACGTCCTAGTCCAGGCTAGACGACCGCCGCTCGCAGTGAATAATAAAACTACTCCCTTATAATTTTTGCTACACTTTTTTATTCTCTCCTCCCATCCTCTCTCCATATCTGTTGAGAAATACCAATTCATCCAGGCTCTTTCTAGGCCTGGGTTTTGGAGTTTCAGCAGGATAACCCATTGCAACTATCGCAATTGGGATGATATCAGGAGGCAGAGATAGCAGCTCTGAGATCTTCTCAATATCCCTAAGAGCCTGTATCCAAACGGTCCCTATACCATAGGCATGAGCAGCAAGCATCAAGTAAATTGTGGCGTTTGCACAATCAAGCATATACGAGGTTGGAGACAGCCTTTTATCGCATGCTACTGCTATTCCAAGAGGGGCTTCCCTCAATGGATATGCATAGGGATGAATTCGGGAGAGCTCTTCCTTCAGAGACTTCTCCCTCACAACTATGAATATCCATGGCTGCGAATTCCTCGCGCTCGGTGCATATCTTGCTGCATAGAGTATTTTCTCTATCAGCTCATCATCTATATTCTCCTGAGTGAACCTCCTCACGCTCCTCCTTGAAATTAGAAACTCTATTTTTTCCTCTGCTTCATTGGGAAAAGCTTTCACTTTTGCCACCAGAATAAAAATTCATGAGAGCTTCCTTTGAAGCCCAATCTCTTCCTTTTGCTTTTATAATATTATATTTATGCTTCAACAGAAAGCATGATAGGGAAAATCATCTCGATGATAGGCAGATGAGGGCCTTCCTCACAGCATCAACTGCTGAGCTGGAGAATATGTACAGAACTGGCTCAATCCCATATCCTCCCAGGTCAGCTATAGCATCGGGTGGGGTGCCCATCCTATTCAGAGCACTTTCGAAATCCTTGAGAAGCGAAATGAGATCAGAGTGCGGCCCTACTTCAAAAACAGCATAATTTTCCCTTTTCATAGCTTCAATGCATTCTCTGCTGTATTTTGCTACGAATGCTGCTGAGACCGATGGAAATTTTCTTTTTGCAAGCAGAAGTATGCTTCCTGTATGTCTGCTCCCTCCCCTCACAGGTTCCCCAAGGGCCTCAACCCTTCCACCAGCATTGACGAGCTTTCCCGAATATCCCACAACTTCCTCCACAGCTGTTGCTGAGAAGCTAGCTGCCACTATATTCGAGCCGACTTCAGGAATTATATCCGAAGCGTTTGGAACAGATCTAAGCAGCTCGAACGCAGCCTTTATCTCTTCCACAATTGGATCACTTTCAACTAGGAATATTTTCATGCATATGTCGCAGCTTGCTGGAACATCCCGAGAGATCCTCTTATGAAAACTGCAGAGCTGCCCTGTTCTCAAAATAAAATTGAAATAGGAGCTCATCATGCTGAGGTACTCATCCCTTTTCCCCTCATACAGCTTGCTGGATGCCAGCTCGACTATTCTCCTGACATCCTCTTTCTTCAAGCCAATATTCTCCAGATCTTCATAGTAATCCTCCTCTGGCTTGCTCAGCAGCTTGTTTATCATTGGCTGGGATAGGCCCATGAGCTTTGCTGTTCTGAATTGCCCAACCCCCTTTTCAACAAGATTTTTTGCAATAAGCCCCCTGACTTCTGGAGCTACATGCTTGCTGACTAACTCATGGGGAAGCATTTCAGACATCTCATTTCCATTATCAAATAATTATTATCATAACTCGGTTATTACTATTTCCCTATATGCTGAGGAAAAAAGCTGCTGTATAAAAGCATTTAAATCGAATGCTTTTCTTTTAATTTAGGGAAAAAAGCAATGGATCCAATGCTATCCCTCATAGTTTTGCTGACATTCACCGGGATATTTGCTTCCCTCTTTCAGAGAATTGGGATAAATAGGGTAATCGGCTACCTATTCGGAGGAATAGTCGTCTATGCATTGAATCAATTTGGAAAAATATCGATAGACCTTCAGTACACAGAGCCGCTCAAGCAAATAGGGCTGATCCTCTTTTTCTTCGAAGTAGGCTCAATGTTCAAGATTTCAGAGATGAAGCAGAATTTTACCAGGGTTCTCTCAGCAGAGCTCGTCGCTCTAACTGTCTATTGGATCAGCGCGAGCTTCCTCTCTTTTCTTCTCTTCTCCTCCGAGCTCGAAAAGCTCGTTCTATTCCTCCTTCTAACAAACTGCTCTACTGCATCCATTGTTGCTCTCCTGTCGAAAAGAGAATTTGAGAGCCTCATACCAATAGCTGCATTCCAAACATCGCTGGAGGACATGATTCAGTTCTTCCTCTTCTCCATGATTTTGACAGTTGGCTCCTCTCCTCTCACGCTTCAAGATGTGGTTCTCTCCTTGATTAAGCTCTCCGGCTCTGCCCTCTTTCTCTACTTTCTCAGCACGAGAGCGCTTAGAAGGCTTCAAGGAAGCTCATTCCTAGGCAATCCAACCAACAAGTTTCTCCTAGCTCTGTTGATGGCTCTCCTATTCTCAACAATATCGGATGCGATGGGGCTCCCCTCCTTCTTCGGAGCATTCATAGCAGGTCTATCCTTCAATGCCTCAATAGGAAAGCAGGGAATAGGGGAAATGACTGAGGGGCTGTGGGAGCTTGGGCTTCTTTTCTATTTCTCCTCCATAGGCTCAGAGTTGGTCAGCATTCTATCCATGGAGAGCTGGATGTTCATGATAGGTGCTGGAATAGCTTTCGGCATCATGTCCTTTGTAATAAGATCTGTGGCACTATCTGTGGGAGAAATGATGGGAGGAGTGCCTCTGGAGAGCTCAGTGAAAATTTCATTTATACTCTCAACCCTGAGCGAGAATGGAATCATTTTCACTGAAATGCTTGGCACGAAAGGAATAATTTCTCCATCCCTCACAGGAATTTCAATTACAGCAGTAATATCATCGCTTCTCCTTCAATCTCAGATACTCAGCAGAACGGAAGCTCTATCATCTTTGGCTATCAGAGCTGTTCCAGGACCCCTTCTTGAGAAGATGGCCCACATCTCGAAGCTGTACTATCTCAGTGTTGATTCAGCACTTCGAATATTCACCATAACCTCCTATTTCTTCGCCTCTCTGCTTGCTATAACTTACTCAATAGATGCTCTGCAGGCTGTGCTCCAGAGAATAGAGCCAGGCAGCCTCGGCAAAAACGCCATATTAATAGCATCTCTTCTGAGGAGTGCAGGTATTGTTGCTGTACTGATAATTTTCTTCTTCTCAATGAGATCCCTGTACAGGCTTAATCTGGAGGGAAGAGCGATTGGTGAGGAATCCTTGAGAAAGCTCAAAGGAGCAATAGGGATTCTCGCCTCAGCTATAGCAATTGCTGTACAGGCAAACATACTTAAGGACGTGCTGTCCAATTTTGGAATGCAGATAATTGGGCCGCTTGAGCTCATCATAGTATTCCTCTCCATTGCTGCTATTGCCCTCAATATATTCCTTGCCTGGAAATATAGGCCAAGAAATTCGGATGCAGAAAAGCTTAAATGACCTTTTGAGCAGAAAAATATACGAAGCCGGGTAGTCTAGCGGCCAAGGATGCGGGGCTCTGGTCCTCCTCCTCAACCCCCAAGCTCCTACTTGAAGTTTATCTGAGCTCCATCCCTTGAGAGATCTCAATGCATTGAAGTGCAATGAGCTGAGGAGGAAAATTACAGCATAACCTTTTTCTTAAAAGCATCCTAGATTCTCAGCAGCACATGCTTTCATAGCATTACTAAAAAAGAATCATTTTCTATTTTTCAGGGAAAAAAGCAATCAACGGAAAACTTTTTTAAAAAAATAGAACAACAATGCCTTGAGGTGCTTTTGTTGGCAAGGGTCCTTGTGACATTCAAGCTGAATGAGGAATTCAAGGAGATTCTTGAGAGAAGCGGTGAGTCCTTTTCAATTTACTCTGGCTCTGAACCTTTTGAATCCTGGTTCGAGAGGGAAAGCAGGGATGCAGTAGTAGCAATAGTCTTTCCTGGGCAGCCCTTTGGTGAGAAGGAAATCCTTCAATCTCCCAAGCTCAAGCTGATAATTGTTCATGGATCTGGATTGGATAAAGTTGACATAAGGGCAGCATCATCCAGAGGTGTATGCGTAGCCAATGCTCCAGACGAGATAGCTGTGGCTGTTGCTGAGCACTCTCTTGCACTAACCATGGCTGCCTTGAGAAAAATAACTGTTGGAGACTCCATAATTAGAGAGGGGAAATGGGTTAGGGGAATACAGTCATCTCTCACTGGGAGAAGCATAAAAGCACTCCAGGTAGGAGTGGTCGGGCTGGGAAGAATAGGTTCAGAGGCTGCCAGAATATTCTCCAGCTTGGGAAGCAGAGTGGTCTACTGGGACAGAAGGAGGAAGCCTGAGATAGAGCATGCGCTGGGAATAACATATGCAGGCCTTGAAGATCTTTTCAAAACATCCGATGTCATCATAGTTTCCATTGCCCTCACAGAGCAGACGAGAAGGATAATTGGAGAGAGGGAAATAAACAGCATGAAAAGAGGGGCACTGCTGGTCAATGTCTCCAGAGGCCAAGTCATAGATGAAAGGGCCCTCATAGAGAGGCTCAAAAAGGAAGAAATATATGCAGCTCTCGACGTCTTTGAGGAGGAGCCAATTGGAAAAGATCACCCGCTTTCCCAGCTAAGGAACACAGTTCTCACTCCCCATGTCGCTGGTTTCACATATGAGGCTCTAAACGGCACAAGTAAGATGGTTATTGAATGGTCCATTGACTTTCTCAGGAAAGGCAAGCTGCCTTATACAGTTGTGAATCTGGAAAGCTGCTCGTCTAGGCTCTGATTTTAAAAAGATCTCATGAACTCGAGGTCATCCTTTGTTCCACCTCTTTTAAACCTAGTGAAGACCATATTTCCTATCAGGGACCAAAAAATGTCAGCAATTGATAAGTTCGGCAAGAAGTGGAGTCCACAGGAATCGGAAAACATATTTGATAAGGTGAAGGCAAGGATTGCTCCTCCCCCACCTGTTAGATACAGGATCACAATGGCCCTGTTCAAAATAAAGGTTCAGAAGAACAGACTTGAGTACACTCTGAATAAGCTTCAGGAGAGATCCAATTCACTCTTCGAAAAGGTAGTGGATGCACAAGTAAAGAAGGACATGGACAGAGCAGCTATGTACGCCTCCGAAGTTGCTGAAGTGAGAAAGGTAGCTAAGACAATACTCAGCTCAATATTTGCTCTTGAGAGAATAGGGCTGAGGCTTGAGACTGTTAGAGATGTTGGAGATCTCGTTTCCGCAATGGGCCCAGTCGTTGGCGTGGTAAAGGAAGTAAAGCAGAACCTGATGGGAATAATGCCCGAAGTGGCATTCGAGCTAGGAGAAGTAGACGAGATACTGCAGTCCACAGTCACAGAGCTAGGAGAGTTCACCGGAATACAGATGAGCAACATCTACGTCTCAGAGGAAGCCAAGAAGGTAATGGAGGAAGCATCTGCAATCGCGGAGCAGAGAATGAAGGAGCAGTTCCCAGAGCTGCCAACTGGAGGCTCTTTGAACCTTCCAGCCCCTCCATCTGCCAATACCAACAAGTAAAACAACATACATGCAGTAAAAAGGGAGCATCAAACAAAATTTTTACATTTTTTGGATAAATTTATATATTTTTAACCAAATATTTTTTCGATGATTGAAATGATGAGCACATCTCAGTCCATACATTCTCCAGCGAAGGGGGAGGATGAAAAGGAGGCCATAATTCTAGGACACTGCATTCTGAACATGAACACAAGGGCACCTGGGATTGCTGTCTGGGAAGGAGGAATTGTTCCAGTATTGAGAGCGCTGAAGCGCTATTATGGTGAAAAGCATCAATACCCCTGTCTCGAAGCATCTGTTGTTGGCATGAGGAGATGGTGGCATGTAAAGGAGCAGTACAATACTTTCACCTTCAGATTTCTCTCTCAGAGGCTTTCCCAGATGTATTCCCATCATTTTCTGAGAAACGGCATAACCAAAGTTAAAGTCCTCGGCTTGGGCCTCAGTCCAACATGCGGCCTCAGATACACACAGAGCGATCCAACATATGGGGGAAGGCCCAGAGAGATAGATCCCTCAAGAATAATAAAGAGGGGAAAGGGCGTTCTCATTGAGGAGATGGACAGCGAGTTCAAGAGGGCTGGACTAGATGCGAGCATCCTCGACGTCTCCCCCTCTTTAATTTATCCAGAATATGAAGAAAGAATATCGAATGCAGGAGAATACCCAGCAACACCATATGAGGCGCTTGAAGAGATAGAGTCATTCCTAGAAGTCAAGTTAGCATTCAGGGATGAGGAAATATCCCGCATAAGCTCACTGAAAGAGGACATTCGCTCCAAGAGGACACTGGTCATTCCAAGAAAGCTCCTCGATACACACATTGACGCTCTCATTGGATATGCAGAGAGAGGAGTAGGCATAACATTGATAGAGGACATATACGGGAATGAGGAGGAAAGGGAGCTTCTATCGTTCATATATGCATCCATGCTGGCAAACATGGTCCTTGCTGATCACAGCATAAGAATAGCTGTTGGAAATGGAGAATCCGATGAGCTTGTTGAGAGCATCATGGAGAAGCTGGAGGAGTCCAGGATTCTGCAAAAAATCAGCATTAGAAAGATATAGATATTTGAAGCATTTCAGCCTGGTTTTCATATCATCGCCAGCGGCTCATCGCTTTTAACCATCATCATCAGCACAAGATCAAATGAACAGGGATCTCCCTGCATATCTTGCCTCTCCATCGAGCTCCCACTCAACTTCGAGCAGCCTGTTGTACTTGCTTGTCCTCTCTCCTCTTGCCGGCGCTCCCGTCTTTATTCCCTCAGACTCAATCGCTATGGAAAGATCGGCTATGAAGGAGTCATCCGTATCTCCGCTCCTGTGGCTCACTACTCTCTTAAGACCGCTCTCCAGAGCTAGAACTGAAAAATCAACGGTCTCGCTTACAGTTCCAACCTGGTTCGGCTTTATTAGAACTGCAGACACAGCCCTTCTCTCAAGAGCCATTCTAAGCCTCTTAACATTAGTAGTTAGAAGATCATCTCCAACAATTATTGTCTTTCTCCTCCTCATCTCCTCAGTTATGGCTGCGAACATAGAGAAATCATCCTCTGCGAAGGGATCCTCAATCAGCTTAACTGGATAGGAATCAACTAGCTTAATATATATCTCCATCAGCTCTCCAGCATCTATTTTCTTCCCGCTTACCCTGTACATCTTCTCCTCTTCGCTGAAGAAGCTTGAGGCAGCAGCATCAATACCAAGGGAGAAGTCCTCCTCCATCCTGTAGCCAGCAGCCTGCACTGATTCAGAGATCAGCTTCAGAGCATCTTCAGGCTCACTTATTGGAGGAGCAAATCCCCCCTCATCCCCAACCGAGGTGAATATGCTTCCATACTTCTCCTTTACTCTATCCTTCAGTGAAAAGTACACCTCAACAGATGCCCAGAGAGCATCGGAGAACCTTGAGAAGCCATGGGGTATCAATAGAAACTCCTGAAAGCTGAGGGGATTTCCAGCATGCTTACCCCCATTTATTATGTTCAGAAGAGGAGTTGGGATTCTCCTCCTCAGAGCTCCCCCGAGCACAGCATAGAGAGGCACTTCCTTCACATAGGAGAGGAGCCTGGCTGCAGCCATGCTTACTCCTATTATAGCATTCCCACCAATCTTTGACTTGTTCTCCGTTCCATCGATTGAAATGAGAAGATCATCAATTTTCCTAATGTTTTCAATGTCCTCCCCAACAATTGCCTGGGCAACAACATCTGTTATGTTTGCTGCAGCCCTTCTCACCCCCCTTCCCCTAACCCTTCTCTCCCCATCTCTCAGCTCAAAGGCCTCATTCTTTCCAGTGCTTGCTCCTGATGGGACAGAGGCGCATGCTGTCTTTCCACAGGCCTGCAGGCAGACCTTAAGTGTAGGATTTCCCCTTGAATCGAGTATCTCGATAGCACTTACCTTATCGATTACACATCTGTTCATGCTCCAAGACACCTCCAGGGAAATTGAGCTCAATTACACAGAGGGCTCCCAATTTAATATAGGATAACGATCAAATATAATATTCTAGTGCATTAAGCATTTCCATGAGTTGATTCATCATGCCCAAGGCCCAGAAAAAAGCTAATGTCTGTCCAATCTGCGGAACAGAGGTATCCTCTCCAGACAAAACCTGGAACCTCATCTCACCATTACCAGATGAGATGGGAAGGATAACAGTGACACTTATGGGATCCTTCACCTGCCCAAACTGCGGTTATAAATGGAAGGGCGTCATCTCAAAGATAAAGGTCGGGGGAAGCGAGGTCGAAGTTGAGGCAGGCGGAAAGAAGAAGAGCATAAAGGGTAAGGCAGAGGAGGAGAGCAGAAAAGAGGTAATCATTGTAAACCTAGATGAGAATGAGGAGGAGTAAAGGAGAAATTTTTAAGGGACATTTTCAGAAAAAAGGAGAAGTGAGCCGCCGTAGCTCAGCGGGTAGGCCTCATGGGCCCTCAGCGCCAGCCTTGTAAGCTGGTGGTCGCGGGTTCGAGTCCCGCCGGCGGCTCCACACTCTGTTTGTGATGATTTGCAAGCAATTGTTTCAGACTGCTTTCATATGTTATGAGACGATTTAAGTAATATTGCTGATACTAGGAAAAAACTTTAGGAATAGATTGTGAAGCTTTGGCACGATGTGCTGAACTTCTTGGATTTGTACAAGATGATAGAACCATTCACATGCTTCTGCCTTATGGTTTAGCTGGCTCCAAAGAACAAGCTTTACAAAGAAGATCTCTGCCATGAAAAAACAACCATGGATCAGTTTCTAGAGGTCAATGAAAATATTTTAGTGCAACGTTACTGTCATGATTGTATTTCTCACCTGTAATAAGGAACGATATTGAATCCACCCTGTACTTGACAACCAGGAACCTTTCTGAAAAGTAGAAAAATTCCTCAACTCCTCCAAACCATAAACGACCAAGTTGCCTGGAGACCTGCCCTGATAGAGAATGAGAGCAATAAAATGATAGCTGAAGAACAACTGAAGAAGGAAGTTGTAATGAATTTCGGAGGATCCGTTTGTTCGCTTTAAGGTCTTCAACTTTATCAGCATTTGGCAGGTATGTCTCTGTCTTTTCCCTTTAGCTTCCTAAGACCCTTGATATCATATATCGAAACAATTTTACCAACAACATCTCCAGTTAAAATCAGATTTTGGTTGAAAGCGACTTCATGACAGTCTACTTGCCCCTTTTCCACTACTTCAAGTCCTGCAGACAGTTAATAGTACCAAGCAGAATGACACAATAATTGAGAGAGACCCTCTAGTGCCTGGATGCGGGTCACAGAAAAGGTCTTTCAATACATCAGGAAGCTAGTTGGTGAATCGCCGTATAAAGCATATAAGGATGTAGATTCGGCGTTAAACCAGGTTTACTTCATAAAAATCAAGGAAAAACGAGTAGATGGAAAGCTAGTGATAACAAACCCACACAAGCCTGAGCAGAAAAAGAAGGTCAAGCAAATAGAAGCTTTAGTCGAGCCAGACCATATATATCCACTAATCAGATGGAGTGGGTAAAGATATGTCGGTCTTTGTAGAAATACGAACGTTGTAAGTTACTGCTGTTGTGCAGTAAAATCGCTTTTCAAAAGAAGGCTAAGGAGTTCAAATTTTTCAGCTTACATGTATGATAGAATCTTAATACTCCTAAGAGTTGGAGTTGATCGACAAAATACCCAATGGGACGAGCTCTTGGAAGTGGGTAGCAACATCAGTTTTGAGGAAATCAAGCTCCTTCTTCAGCGAAGAAAAGTGAAGATAGTATTATAGGATTTGCAGTAACACAGCTCAGGGATGCGAGGGCGATGAGGTCATCGTGGCCGATGATTTAACGGTTCTTATACCAGAGGTGCTTCAAGGTGTTAATAAAATAGCAATACCTGACTATATTAAGAGAAGTACCCCATGTACCTAGGAAACCCTACAGAGGAGGAGAACTAAGAAGTACCAGATGATCAGTTGGAACTTCAAGTGGGAGGACTGCGTCATGGTGGATATACCTAGGGAATCACAGACAGATTCGTTTACGAATTTAAAACAAACAGGAACCCGTTTCTATAGAACACCGTCAAGCCTGGGGCATTCACACAAGCAGATTTCTAAAGGTATTTATCTAGAGAAACTAGAATATGGATGGAAAAGTCTGTGGGAGAAATGCGATGGAGACGCTGAAAAAATTAAAAAAGTGAATGCCGGAGTCAAACTTCGCGCTCTAACAAGTGGAAGTGCTGAGCTTGTGAATTCATAGAAAGATGTTCAAGAGAAATTGTTTGGGATGCTTCAATGAGCCTCAGATAATATAGGTGAAGGGAAAGGGATGAATGTATATGAAATACACAAAATTCGATTTTATCTCGAGCATACCTCAACATACAAAAACCTCTTTTACTAACTCTGAGAACTATGGTATAGGCTGATAGTATGGAATTCATTACCACCTACTACGATATTCAAGGGCAACAGCAGCTCAACGTAGTACCAGGCTTCATGCTGCGCGTTGCGATTGCTTACACACTCCACTGCGTCTCCGCTCCATCGAAGTCTACAAGTTTCATACCCAAATTTGGATAGACAAATGAGTCCCTCAATGATCTTTATCGTCCCCATTGTCCCAACTTTTCCAATTATTGGGGAGCTCTTTACATTGAAGGTACGGGTGAGAGAAAAACAAATCATTTCTTGAGCATGACCCTTTTTATTAAGTTGGTTTCTTCCTGCATAATTTCATTCCAACTCCTTAATTTAGGCGGCTCGACCTCTACCCTTTTCGAGCTAATGGTATTCAGAGCCTCAGCAACTAACGCCTCTATGTCACCTTCCTTTACGAGCCTTACTCCAGAACATCCACCATAGTATAGTTTCAGTGCAGGTATATTGTATGCTACCACAGGCGTGCCCAAATAGAGTGACTCCAATATGGAGTAGGGGAATGAATCTACATGACTTGGATAGAGCATTAAATTAGCATTAGCCACGATTCTAAATCTTTCGGCCCTAGGAATATTCCCGGTTAGAACAATTCTATCTTCAAGTCCAAGCCTTCTCACAAACTTCTCCACTCGTACTCTTAGCCTATTGCCAATATACCCTGTTATAACGAGCTTTAGCAATGAATTCCTTCTACTAATTTCTCTGAATGCATACAATGCTTCTACAAATCCTTTTAAGGCATCCACGCGCCCACCAAATACCATGTAGTTACCTTTTTCTCTAAAGTTCTCCTTTATTTTCGACATCAGCTTTTCATCCTCTTCATTAAGCGAGACACCCGGATCCATGACGTAGAACCTGTCTAATGGTTTTCCACCCATCTCAATAAAAACAGCCTTACTTACTGCTATTAACACATCATAACTTTTGAGAAGTTCATTAGTTAATCTAGAGTGTGCCAACAGCAACTCCAGTCTTGTCCTTAGTTCCCTAACAAACTTACCTACATAACTGTCTCTATATAGTTCATTGAACCAGAGCCTAAAGGCATTTGTGATGGCCTCCCTCCTCCTCTTGTCGCTATAGAAGAGTGGAAGTTGAATCATTGCAAGAGAAGGGACATTAAACTCCTCCTTTAGTAGCTTACCTATACTTAGGAAGTTGCTTGGCTCGTTTAAGACAACGATCGCTTTAGGTCTTGCCTTTAACTTATCAATTCTCAGCAACATTCTTAAAACTTTAGGTGGGATGGCAATGTATGTAAAAGCAAGCCTACTATCGTTCAGGAACTTCAATTTCGCTTCAACTGGATTAACATCTTGCACTCCTAAATCATTCTTTAATAGCTGTAGCTCATAGCTCGTAAACTTATACCTAGGCTGTATTACTAGATTGACATAGAAGTGCTTGGTGTACTCCTTGATAGAACGTGTAGACCTTAAGACCCCCCCAGTTAGTACGACGTTTGGCAATCCTACGTCAGCTACTACTAGAACATTGCTTTTCTCCAATATCACCACCAACCACGATTCCCAAAGACCCCTATATATTTTTCCAATATCCCTTACAGCTTTAGGTGTCATCGCAATAATAAGCTTGTATTATGTTAACATAAAAAAGTGGGAATAAGAAGACGTTCACTCCCCCAGTATACAGCCTGTCGATTATAGTAACGAATCCACCTACATCTCTAGACTCAACTAGCACACTTTACCAGTGCAGTACGGTAAAGCAACTGGGTTCCTATCCACCATCCAGAGTCCTGCTTATGAGCAGTCTGCTTACTGATCATCACAGCCGCGGACTTAGTCCAGTTTGTTCAGAGTTTTTTTATGTTGTGAATCAACAGAAAAAACTAAAGACTCTTCATCAATGAACTTCAATGACAATTACCTATAAATTCTCTTGCTTTGGAGAATTACTTTCTTCTTTCAAAAAGAGAAAAGTTAGAACGCAAGCAGATTTTTGAATGTTCCTTGGTGCTTTAATATTTGATGATAAGTTTGTGAGTAGTAGGTATGCTAGTGTTCAAACTTTCATTCCTGGGAGTGGTACTCTTCTCCATCCCAATGTTTCTGTAGTTTTCCCTGGAATGGTTCATCGAACTTCTTAGACCCCACAGTCAGCTGTAGGTCCAGAAAAACCTATGGTTAACGAAATATTCATAGATGCAGAGCTTATAATTGTTGGTGCATTCCCAGTCGTGCTAAGAGCTTCGAGCATCATAAAAAGACCTACATCACACTAAGATAGAGAAGCTCAAGGAAAGGCTGCATCTACATCAGCACTTATTTCTTTGTTATTTTGCAGTATTTGCTTTTGTTTCTATGGTTATTGTCCCAAAGCCGTTGGCTCTGCTTGCCCCTATCCCGTAGATCCTTGCTGTTTGCAGTGTTCTCTTGACTATCTCCTCGCACTTATTCTCGCTTGCTATAACAATGTATTTTGCTTTTGCTGTTAGTGCCGGCTCTCTGTTGTTGTCGTAGTTTATGAACACAGTCCTCTGCTTAGTAGAGTAGTGCTCAGCTAGACAGGACTCGAGCTCTATTAAGGCTTGGAATATTTTTTGGGGTTCGAGGCTGAGAATCCCCTGGGTAATCATGTAAGGAACCCAGAAGAACACGCTTGGGCTTGTGGTAAACCTCCTGACATGCTGTGTTGGGGTTAGCGGGTTTGAAAGTAGCGCGCTTTCTCACCAAAACTCTTATAAAACTCTGGTAAGAAAAGAAAAAGCAAGCAAAAAACACCCGAAAAACATCACACAAAATAACAAAGAACTAAAAGCCAGTGTGGAGAAGGCAGTTGATGAACCTAACGATTACGAAATAACAAAGAACTAAAAGAAAATCACATCAACATTTCTTCTAGAGCCCTGGCAAGATCCCCAGAAGCTATTCCTCTCTCAGTAATTATCGCGCTGATCAGCTCAGGAGGGGTTAAATCAAATGCAGGATTTAGAGCTCTGGCTCCCTCAGGAGCTATTCTCAGCTTTCCAAGAATGCTTGTGACCTCTTCCTCGGATCTGTACTCAATTTTCTCTCCCGATACTTCGCTTTTTCTATCTATCGTTGATGTAGGAGCTGCCACATAGAATGGAACTTTGTGGAAATTTGCGGAAATTGCTATCGTATATGTTCCTATCTTATTGATAACGTGGCCGCTCCTGAATATCCTATCTGCCCCAACTATTGCCTTATTCGCAAGGCGATTTGCGAAGACATAGCCTACCATGCCATCTGTAATGAGCCTAAATGGTATCCCCTCTTTCTTCAGCTCCCATGCTGTAAGCCTTGCTCCCTGAAGGAGGGGCCTCGTCTCTGTTGCTATAACCGAGATCCTCTTTCCCTTTCTCCATGCAGTCTTTATTATTCCCAGGGCAGTTCCATGGCCTCCAGTTGCCAGGGAACCTGTATTGCAGTGGGTCAGAATAGCATCACCATCTTCTATGAGAGATTCCCCTATTTCCCCCATTTTCAGATTTCCCTCGATGTCCTCAACCTGTATCTGAAGAGCCTCGCTAAGAAGAGCCTCTCTCAGCTCATCGGCAGATGCATTGGATAGCTCATCGATCTTTTTCCTCATTCTCTCAATGGCCCAGAAGAGATTAACAGCAGTTGGCCTAGTCCTGGAAAGCTTCTCAGCAGCTTCCAGTGAGGCCCTTTTAACATCATCTGCCCCACCCCTTGCATTGTATGCTGCCATGGCAATTCCGAGGGCAGCTGCAATTCCAATGGCTGGAGCTCCCCTGATCTCCAGGCTTCTTATTGCATTGGCTAGCTCATCTATCCTATTGCTCTCAACATATTCCTCCCTCCAAGGTATCTGCGCCACGTTCAGCCATACAACCTTTCCATCGTTCCATTGAACAGGAATTACATCTACCTTTCTCTTTAGCTCCTCCACTCTTTTTATCAGATCATCAAGCCTTCCCATGCCAAGATTCACCTCACAAAGCGACATGAGCGTGTAAGTATATGCTTTATCCTTTCCAAATTATAATTTTCCCTGAGCTTAATTATTACAATGTTCCCATGTCCCCCCACGTCCGAGGAAAAGCCCTCAGCAATGAGCTCATCAGCTATGAGCTTTGCTGCATTGTTCCTCGTCCTTATCACAAGGATCTCTCCTCCCTTTATTGATGCAAGAAGAGCTACCGGGCACCTCAGCTTTCTCGACAGCCTTGTTGCAAGGCTCGATACACCCCTTCTCTTCCACCTCTTTCTTGCATCAATGAATCTGAAGCATCCCAGCTTCTGTGCCCCTATCGAGAGATCCTCAACAGCCCTATCAAGCTCCTCATCCCTCTTCTTCGCCTCCTCATTCACTCTCTTCAGAACCTCCATATCGCTCTTGCTCATTGGTATTGGGATTGGGTTTGACATCCACTTTACCATCTTGTTCCAGAAGTTGCTGTCCTTCCCCAGCTTCAGTGCCCTAGCTATTGAGGCTACAAGCGAAACAACATTCATCATCTCATCTGCAGGCCTCCTCCCCATCTCAATGTACCCTATTGACTTCGCAAAGACTTCCAGCCTCTCAGGAAGGGGCTTTCCAAGCTCATGTGCCAGCTCAACTAGAAGCAGGCTTGTTGGCTTGCTCCCTCCTATTCTGTGCTTTGAGAGGAGAGGCCTCAGCTCCCTCATGTGCTCCAGAGTGGAGAAGTGGTGATCTATGTACACAATTTCAGATGAGGGGCACCTTTCCTTGAATGACTTAAGGGCCTCACTTATCTCTGGAATATATGCTATGTCGAGCAGTGCAACGTATGATGGACATCCGACAATTCCTTTCAGTATCCTTTCCACATCCCTCGGTCCAGAGGGAATGAGATTCATGTTGACCTTTCTTCTAGCAGGAAATATTTCCGAGGACTGAAGATAGAGCAGTATTGCTGCGGAAACTGCTCCATCAGCATCCCAATCAGCTAGGACCAAGGCATCATCTTCTGTAAGCAGCATGATCACACTTCCTCTGAAATTTTCAGCCCTTATCCTCAAGCAGCTTTCCATTTGCATTTAAGAAAAAAGCTATAAAATAACTATTAATATTTTCGCATTCCTGCGGCGAATATTTTTATATTTTTTCTAAAAAATAATAACTAAGGTGCCAGCAATGGAAATTTATGATCTAGTAATAAGAAATGCAAGAACAAGGGAGAACCCTGGATCCCTCGTGGATATAGCTATAAGCGAGGGAAAGATTTCCGATATAAGGGAAAAAATTGAGGCGAGAGGAGAGAGGGAGATTGATGCAGAGGGAAAGCTGGTTTCTCCGCCCTTCATAGATCCCCATCTCCACATGTGCAAGGTCTACACTTTCCTCATGATAGGGGAGGAGGCTGTCAAGCACTATCACGAAAGCAATATGGGAACTTCTGAGCTTGCAATACTTCTCGCCTCAAAGATTAAGGAAAAGTACAATGAGAGCTGGATATATGAGAATGCGAGGAAGGCTGCATTAGAAGCAATAGAGCACGGAACTCTCTTCATAAGGGCCTTTGTGGACACTGATACCAAGGCCAGGCTGGAGGGAATAAAGGCTCTGCTCAGAGTTAAAGAGGAGCTCAAGGACAAGATCACAATACAGGTGGTTGCTTTCCCGCAGGACGGAGTTGCAAGGGATCCAGGTGCTGAGGAGTACATAAGGAAGGCTGTTGAGCTTGGAGCAGATGTTGTGGGCGGCATACCATGGATAGAGCTCACATCAGAGGAGGAGGACTACCACATAGAGAAAATGTTCGAGATAGCCAAGGAGTTCAACAGAGATGTTGCCATGCTGACCGATGATACGGGAGATCCAAATCTGAGAACGACTGAGAAGCTGGCAAAGAAGGCAATAAAGGAGAATTGGATAGGAAGGGTTACTGCAAATCATGCAAGGGCTGCCAGCATGTACACTCTCCCATATCTAACAAAGCTTGCCCAGCTCCTTAAGAAGGCTGATATGAGCCTGGTCACAGATCCCCACACAGGCCCCCTTCACATTCCAGTGAAGTTCTTCCTCTCTCAGGGAGTGAATGTTGCTCTCGGTCAGGATGATATAGCTGATGCATACTATCCCTATGGAAACAACAACATGCTTGAAATAGCCTTCCTGAACTCCCACATTCTCTGGATGACAACTCTGAGAGACATGGAAACACTGTTCGACATGATAACCTACAATGCAGCGAAAGCAATGGGCATACGCAGCTATGGAATAAAGGTTGGAAACCCTGCTGATCTCCTTATTCTCAATGCCTCCTCAGTCTATGAAGCAATATGGAGGCACGAGAAGCCTCTCAGGATAATCAAGGGAGGCAAAATGCTCAAGTAGTTTTTTCCGAATTCTTCCCCCTCTCCTCATATATTTTTGCAAAAAACTGATATCCGCTCACCAGAACTGCAAAAAGATTCAGGGCAGAGAAAACTAGATCTTTCTGAGCAAAAGCATATATGAAGAGCATCAGGCTTCCAAGCGAATAAAGGCCGCTGAGAGTTGCCGGAGGCTTGTTCTTTATCGATGAGACCCATCCCAAGGATATCAGGATCAAACCAATTAACCCTAAATAGCTTACTGCTGACATATTAGCCCCCAAGAACCTAGAAAAAATTGTTGATTATAAAATTAATTGTTGCGGTGCTCCTGAATGCCAAAGTGCGACAGATGCAATGAGAGAGAGGCAGCATACTATCAGCACTTCACTGGCCTCAAGCTGTGCGGCAGGTGCCTGATAGAGGATGTGAAAAGCAGGGTGAAAAGAGAAATAGACAGGTTCTCCCTAATAAAGAGCAGCGACACAGTCCTCCTAGCTCTGAGCGGAGGAAAGGACAGCTTCGTCCTCCTCGATGCTCTTTCCAGCATCGTTGACAGCAGCAGGCTAATAGGATTCTCAATCGTTGAAGGAATTCCAAACTACAACAGGGAAGAGTACATTGCTAGGCTGAAAAAATATGCTTCAGATAGAGGAGTCGATCTAGTTGTATCGAGCCTGAAGGAAATGTTCGGCTATTCTCTGCATGATATAGTGAGCAGGGCAAGGGCAGTGAGTCTTGAGATCTCCCCATGCACTTTCTGCGGGGCAATGAGGAGGAGGGGGATAAATTTAGCAGCGAGGATGCTTGGTGCAAGCAAAACGGCCACAGCCCACAACCTCGACGATGAGGTTCAGACTCTCTTCATGAACATCCTGAGGGGGGATCCGGAGAGGCTTATAAGGCAGCACCCACTGGCACCAAGGCTTAGCAGCCTCCTTGTTCAGAGGATAAAGCCCCTCAGAAAAATCTATGAGAGGGAGGCAACAGCATATGCTTTTGAGCTCGGCTTCAAATTTCAGGAGACGGAATGCCCCTACATAACATTTCAGCCTACCCTCAGAGCAAGAATAAGGCATTGGCTTTACATGCTCGAGAGGGAGAGGCCTGGAGCAATGCTCTCCATTTTGGAGAAATTCGACTCGCTCCTCATAAGAAAAATAGCTGAGAGCAAATACAGCGATCTCCCAACTTGCAGAATATGCGGGGAGCCTACAAGCATAGGAAGAACAATATGCAAGCTATGCGAGCTAATGCAGGCAATGGGGATTGAGAATGGCGAAAATGCTGTGCAATTGAAAGCGCAGCTTTCTAGAACTCGTAGAAGTAGTCAGGTATCTCAGCAATCCTCCTTCCAGCAACAACCTGATCTATCCCATGTATAGCAACTCCAAACCTATCGAGAACGCTCTTCAGCTCTAGCATGTCTATGTTCTCCCCCTCAACTACTACGAGCAGGGTCTGGGTGCTCACATCGAATTCCTTCACTGTTATGTTCACTGACTCAACTCCCTCTACCTTTTCAATGCTCAGAGCAAGCTCATCTATGCCCAGCCCCCTTATGGGCATCAGTATATCAAGAACAACCCTCCTTATTCCCAAGCTCATGCACCTCCTAGCTAGGAAATCACTCCTTCTCCCTGAACCTCTTCTCTATGAACTTAACCTCTCCGTCAGCATTCCATATAAGCCTTAGAACAAGAGACCTGGCATCCTTTGGAAGCTTAACTGAAATTGTTTTCCTTACCTCCTCTCCTTCCTTGAGCTCTCCAAGCAGCTCTCTGTGGACAACGCTTCCAAGCGATAATGCAATGAGCGATGCTTTTTTCACAGGTGCGCTCCCAACATTCCTAACTATGCATTCCACTACAACTTCATCCTTAGCAGCTCTCTTTACATGGGCATCAACATCCATCTCCCTCTCCTCCTCTGCTGAGGCCGCTATGCTGAAAGATGAGAGAACTGTGCATGCCTTTTTCCTCCCGAGGACATCCCTCATTCTCCTCAGTCCAATGCTCTTCATCCCGCTTCCAGCTAGGAAAAGCTCAATGTCCTCAGCCTGCCTGTTTAAATCAATCAATCTAGAAATCTTTCCATCAACTAGAACTTCGAGCGAGTGGGGAGGATCAACTGCATAGAGAAATGCCCCCATGGCAACTCTGCTGAACTCTCCTCCCATCGAAACATCTATTTTCTCTCCTTCATGAAGAGAAGCACCGCCGCTCTTGTAAATTACTCTCTTCTCCTTCCCCTCCCCCACCAAAGTGAAGAGGGAAGCATGGGTTACAGTGAATGGGGCAGATCCGGAATTTATTATAATTACCCTGCTCCTGCTCCTTGCATTTGCCCTCTTCAGAATTGGAAGGACATCTATCAATACTGTTGAGAACTTGAGATCCTTCAGATCCAATACGTAGTTTGGACGAAACTCCTTCACCAGGGAGACTCCATCCATCCAAATCCTCAGCCTAAGCTGCTCGGAGGAGCGGGAAGCTATTCCAATATCGAGCAGCCCGTTCTTCAGGAGATCCCTAGAAGAAACATCGAAGCTGATAGCTGCCTTGTTGTTATTGTAGAGACCCCCAACAGTTTTTCCGAGGGAGACCATCATGTGCCTTACTCTTCCTTTCGTCCACATATCCAGCATAAAGGGAAGTTCCTGACTCAATCCTAAGCACCATTCTCTGAACTCTAAAACAATTTCTGTAATACGTTATATAAAGATACCTAGCAGATCTGTTGAAAACAGGAGCTCTCATGCTTCCATGCTCTGAAGCTCAAAAGACGGAGTGCTGTGAGCACTTTTTCCTGCTTCAGCCATCTGTGAGAGGAGGAGCTCCTCGAGGCAGGCATCAAGGCATGGCAGCTCCACAGCCCTATCCTCATTCACTTTCACAAGCGGGTGGAAGTTCTCCACGATCTCTGGAAGCGTTATTGTGAGAAGATCTATCTGCAGAGAGTACTTCCTTGAAATATCAATTAGGGCTTCCTTCACCCTCCTCTCAGCAATTCTGCTCTCCCTTCCCAGATCACCATAGAGCACTACTCTTATCATGATGCTCCCCAGAGAGATCTGATGTTCTATCAATGTTTAAAAGATATGAGATGCATAGACTTATTGCTGATGCATCATGAGGACTGCGCTCCTTTACCTGGATGATTCCTATCTCAAGGAAGCTGAGGTCACAGTTCTCGAGAGCTCCTCCAACAGGGTAATCCTAGATAGAACAGTCATTCATCCTAGAGCTGGGGGGCTGATATCGGATTCTGGAGCTCTGACAATAAATGGAAGGGAATATCGCATAGCAGAGGCAGTCGAAGAGGGAGATGAAGTCGTTCACCTGCTCTCAGAGCAGGCATCTCTATCTCCAGGAGATAGGGGAGTACTGAGGCTTGACTGGGAGAAAAGATACAGGATAATGAGGGCCCACACAGCTCTGCATGTGCTAATCTCGGTCTTCAACAGATATTCTGGAGCTCTAGTCACTGGAAACCAAGTAACTGAGGATGTCTCGAGGGTGGATCTTAACTTGGAAAAGCCAGACAGGGATCTCGTTATCTCAGCAATAGCTGAAGCGAACAGGATATTGGCTGAGGGGCATCCTGTCAAGATATACTACATGAGGAGGGAGGATGCCCTCAAATTGGAAGGAATTGTAAAGCTGGCAAAGGCCCTTCCCCCAAACGTGGAGAGGCTGAGGATAGTTGAAATAGAGGGAGTAGACATTCAGGCAGATGGAGGCCCCCATGTCTCAAACACTAGGGAATCTGGAGAGATAGTCTTTCTGAAGCTCGAGAACAAGGGAAAGAACAACAGGAGAATATACTTCAAGCTAAAGCCGTAGAGAAATCAGCTTATGAACTGAATGGAGGAAAGGACATTTCTCCTCCACTCCTCATTAGAGAGATCTAGAACAGCTATTGCTGCTGATCTATTGAAATATGGAGGGCCCATCCTGCTGAAGAGAGTGAGAACCGTGCCATTGTGCTGGAGCTTGTAGCCGTAATCGCTTGGCTCGTGCCCCCTCACAATGAGCCCTATGCTGAAGCTCTTCTTTGCCCAATCTGTAACCAGGGTTCCCCAGAGATAGCCTGCTCCTCTGGGAGAGGGGAGCCTGACTATGGGATCATCAATTGGATCATTCCATAGAAGCTCAACTGCTAAATCGAAGAAATCCTGATCTCCATGGCCAATCAGAAACTCCTCCAGGCTTTCAGCCCTCATGTAGTTCTTCGTTGGAAGCCCTCCATGAACTCCTATTATTTCCGAGTTGAGAATGAAGACAAATGGGAGGGAGTCGAAGAGCTGCCTCGCTGCATTGTATATCTCGCTCCCCCTCTCGTATCCAAACCTCATGTTCAGCTCAGCTGGAAAGTCGTGGGGATATGGAGTAACGCTGGGAAGGGGCTCGTGATTTCCCCTCAGAGCAACAGTGCTTTTCGGAAAGTGGGAAATGAGCTCAAGCACTGAAAAGAGGCACTCCAGCTGATTTGGGCCTCTATCTATGTAGTCTCCCAGGAAGAAAATCTGCGTTTCCCCGGAATCGAGGAGACTTGCATCAATTCTCGACAGGATCTTGCTCAAGCTATCCAGATCTCCATGTATGTCTCCAACGAAGACAGCAGTTCCTCTGTGCTCCCTCCTCACAATTCTCTCTCTATAGCTTTCCTTGATGAAAGAAGCATATTCCTCAAGGGCTCTGGAAATTCTCGATGGAGAGCTCAACTCTCTCTCCATATTTTCTCTTGCTATCTCCCAGGCATTCACCTGGAAATCGCCTCTGAGATGAGCTCGAAGAACTCAGCCATCCTTCCAATTGGAATCCTGGCCCCGCAAGCTAGGGGGTGCCCCCCAGCATTTCCTCCAAGCCTGGGAGCAATCTTCATGGCAATCTCGTTGATTTTCATTGAAGCATCAACAGCCCTGAGGCTCATGACTGCCATATCCTTCCTCCTCTCAACAGCTGCACCTACCGGCATTCCAGAAATGGCTCTAGCATATGTTGCTGCCCTTGGAATGCTGCCTGGAGGATCCTCAACATAGGCTATCTTTCCAGCACTCTTCAGATTCCTCGAGACGAACTCTATTAGAAGCTTCTCATTCCTGCTCATGAAAATGCTGTTAACAACTATCTCGCTTATTGAGCTCGGATCCCTTCCGGAGGCAAGGCTCTTCACTATCTCCCTCTTAAGATCGTGATACTTCCTCATGCCCTCTAGGCCCTGCGAAAGTACTCCAGCCTCATAGTATATGTATCTCTTGTCCCAATTGTTCAGAGCTCTCTGAGCCCAATCAGAGCTGTCTAAATAGTCGCTTATCGCTCCATACAGGGCAATCTTCTCAAGCTCCCTCTCTTCTACAGAAACAACCTTGAACCTCCTGCTAAGATATTTGTAGCTTAGCTCTGAGGCTGAGCAGCACTCATCATGCACAAATGCTCCCGGAACTGACCTCTCATCCAGCTCTGGGGGGAGGGGATGGTGATCTATGTAGATTATATCTCCACCATCATCATGAATCCTCCTTAGCTCCGATATGACCTTCCTCTCATCTCCTGAGGAGAGGGCTATATCTACTATTAGAACGCTCTCTCCGCGCTCAACAACAGAGAGATCCTCCTTCAGACCAGCAGGATGGCTGAAGTATATGTTCCTCACATCCCTCAGAGCAAGGAGCCCTATAGCAGCGCTCGATATTCCATCACCATCCCCATGAGCTATTATCCACCATCTGCTCATATTGGAAGCACCTTTTTCATAAATGCCTTGAAAGAAAACTCTAACTTCAAAAATAAATATGTATCCCCTAAATTTCCCAAGCTTGAAAAAGATAATATTGCATTTCTCTGAAGTTATGTTATTATACAACCAATGAACAATTTTTAAGTGAACTTAACATTTCCCCAAAAGTTGATGGGCCCATGGGAGTAAAGGCTGGAGTGAAGGAGCAGAGAGTGGAGTTCTATGAGGGCTACAAGCTCACATTTCTTTCCTCTGAGAGCGGGGATGTTCTCGGAGTAATAATTGAGGGGCCCAAGCTTTCCAGACCTCTCTATCTTCCCAAGACCCCCGGGGCGCGCCTATCTGTGAAGATTCCAGAGCGCGTTAGAAAATACCTTATAAAGGAGGGCTTCATTTTATAGGAAAAAGGGTGCAGTTTGATTGCGTTTCCTGAAGTGCGATCTTTCTAGGCTTCCTCCTCTAAATGGAAAGAGAGTTGCAGTAATAGGACTTGGACCAGCAGGACTTGGAGCAGTAGGCTCTCTAATATGCAGGGGCTACGAGATAATAGCATATGATGCGCATCCAGAGCCGGGAGGCCTCCTCATGTTTGGAATTCCAGAGTTCAGAATAAGCAAGAGCAGTGTTAGGGAAGGAGTTAGAGAGCTAACAATGAGCGGGAGAGTGAGCTTTGTCAGCGGAAAGATGATAGGAAGGGACATTGAGCTGGACGAGGCTGTTGAGGGAAGCGATGCAGCCCTGATAGCGACTGGAACAATAGCTACGAAGAAAATAGGAATAAACTGCGAGGACTCTCCAGATGTTCTCCCCTCAGTCGAGTGGCTCATAGACTATCACAGACTGAAGCTCGGATACTCTCCAATGTACGGCTACACTAGCTCATCTCTTAAGGAGCCAGTCGGCATAATAGGAGGAGGGCTGACAGCAGCAGATGCAGCCCAGGTCTCAGGCTTCGAGCTGAAGCTAAAAACAAAGATAATCTACAGAAGAAGCAAGGATGTGGCCCCAATGGGAAAGAATGAGGCATTGAGGCTGGAAAGAGGAGGGGTTGAGTTCCTGGAAAATCTCGCTCCAAAGGAATTCCTCTGTGATTCGGAAAAGAGCCTAAAGGGAGGGATTTTCTACAGAACACAGATCATTGGAAAGGGGAGGGAGGGAAAGCTTGTATATGGAGAGGAGGCTTTCGTAGACTTCTTTACAGCAATAAATGCAATAGGAGCCAAGCCCACTCCTCCCGAGAACATTGAAAAGCACGGCCTGAAGTTGAAGGAGGATGGAACAATATATGTCGATGAGAGGGGAATGACAACAAGGGAGAAAATTTTTGCAGCTGGAGACGTTGTAAACGGCCCCTCCAAGATAGGTGTAGCACTGAAGAGCGGAATGGATGCTGCTCTAAGCATAGATAGATATCTTTCACAAAAATAGAAAGCAAAATCTTTCATGGGAAAGATGGTGGACCGGCCGGGACTTGAACCCGGGACCTCTCGGATGCCAACCGAGCGCTCTTCCAGGCTGAGCTACCGGCCCCCAGAATATTCACTTAATACTCCAGGTTTTAAAACTTAATTCTTTGGTAATATAAAATGCTCTACAACGAAATAGGAGTGGAGAAATTTCTCACAGCAACAAGAGCAGCTCTTGTTGAGGACTTCATGAGCAGCTGTTCGGATTTCATCGTTGTGGAGAGATCCCTTGTTCCAGTGAGCAGAGAGGGGAAACTTCATGCTTACTTTCTAATTAAAGCAGGGATGTCAACGCAGAGAGCTTTCGAAATTCTGAGGGAAAAGAAATATGCAGGAGAAATCGGATACTATGGCCTGAAGGACAGCAATTCCCTCTCAGTGCAGAGAATAGTTCTCTCCAAGAGCCTGGGAGACAGCTTCTGCTTGAATGGAAAGGCTCTGCTGAAATACATTGGAAAAACTAGCTTCTTTCCAAGGAGGGGAGGCTTCGATGGAAACATCTTTGCCATAAGGCTCCCAGGCAGTGAGCAATCCCTTTCAACATTGAAGGAGCTTCAAAGAACATCGCACTTCCCAAACTTCTTTGGCCATCAGAGATTTGGAACAAGGAAACCCCTGAATCATGAAATTGCCATAGATCTTCTGCAGAAGGGGAAGCTAGATCCTAGAAGATCCTGGAAGCA
This sequence comes from Fervidicoccaceae archaeon, assembly GCA_038734945.1. Taxonomy (NCBI): domain Archaea; kingdom Thermoproteati; phylum Thermoproteota; class Thermoprotei; order Fervidicoccales; family Fervidicoccaceae; species Fervidicoccaceae archaeon. Next base: position 39,047 of record JAVYOA010000004.1, read on the forward strand.
CAGAATCATAGCAGAATCCCTCCAGGCTTTTATCTTCAACAGATGCCTCTCGAGGCTCAGAGATTCCTCTAATCTCAGCAGATTCGGCCTCCTCATTGGGAAGGAATTTGAAAAATATGAGAGAAGGGAAGGCGTTTCTGGTGAGCACTTCATCTGCGCTTTGAGGGAAGCAGAATCCCTCGGAATTCTAGAAGCAGTTAGCAAAATGAGCTTTCCAAAAGCTCAGCTGAGGCAGCTCTACATACAGAATCCCCTCACAAGGTACTACAGCTTGAATGGAAAAATTTTTGCAGTTCTCAAAATGCCTCCAGGAAGCTATGCCTCTCTAGTAATAAGAGAAATCTTCAAGGAGAACGAGGACTGGATTTTCAGAAAGTGCTCCTTCCCAAGAATATGCTCTTAGCTGATCTTCAACAGAAATTTTTCTCAAGCAAAACAGCAGATCACTAATTTATATTAGTCCTTTTAGGAATTGATTAATTGAAGCTGCATTTAACTGAATGAGCAGAGCTTATCTGCGATCTCCAGAAGGAGGAGGTGTCGAAAATAGTAAAGATACCGCTTGACTACATCTGCGTCAAGACAGGGATCCTCTGCCCCCGCTGCCACAGGCTCGTGGAGAGCGGAAAGGTGCTGCAGGAGGAAATACCGGTGATGAAGGCATTAATAGAGCTTGAGGAAGACAAGGACTTCAAGCAGCTCAAGGACATAACATATGTGAGGACAATTGCATCGAGAGATCTCACCGTAATAATTGTGAAGAGCGGAGGGGTGGAGCAGCTTCTTCTGAAGAGAGCTGCTAAGGCGCTGAGCGACATGCTTGGAAGGAGGGTGCAGATAGTTGAGCAGACAGGCGATCTGAAGAAACTTGCATCGGAGCTGCTGAGTCCTGTCAGAATAAATGGAGTGAACACTGTTTGGCTCCCAGATGGAAGCACAGAGTACATAGTTAGGATAAGCCGATATGAGCTCAGATCCCTCCCCTCAAAGCTCGAGGTTCTAGAGGAGATCCTTTCAAAGATGCTTGGATCCCCAGCTAGAATAAGAGCAGAATAGCTAGTAGAGCTTAAGATCTCCAGTTATTCTATCCACAGCATCGTCTGGAGCTGGCCCTATTCCAACAGCTGTTGCAGTTCCAGGCTCAAGCTGGGTCAATCCTGCATCGCTTATGAATGATGCCGGAAGCCCCATGCTTAAAGCCCTCTCATAGAGAATGCCAAGCTCCTTCTGACTGCTTACCTTCACAACAATCTTCTTCTGCCCCTCCTTAACCCATGCCCTCAGCCACTCATTCCAAGCCTCATTTTTAGATTCTATTATGAGAAGAATGCATGAAACGCTTGCATGGGCAACCTGGACAGCGAGCTTTCCAGCCCCCATCCTCAGATCCTTTCTCGCAGCAATTACCTGCTTCATTCAGCAATACCACCAATGCCTATTGCTTAAATATTTATTAACGATTTTGCTGAGAGCGATCTGAGGAACTGCTTAAGAGGAAGATCCAGCATGCAAACAAGCTATCCATCAACGAGGATAAGCCTGCATGATACAGTTAAGACAAGGACATGCACGAGCTGCAGGAAAACAATTCCTCCTGATGAGAAGCCAGTTATATTTCTCTGCCCCAACTGCGGAAAGGTGGAAATAATAAGGTGCAACATGTGCAGAAAGCAGGGAGTGAAGTACACTTGCCCAGTGTGCGGATTCACTGGTCCATGAGGAGGTAATTGAGATGGCAAGAGTTCTGGCATCGGTAAGAGTATATCCAAGCGACAGCATCAGCGATAGGGGAAAGCTGCTTGACGAGATAAGGAAGGTGCTTCCAGAGGAATACCACATACTGAAGGCCTCTGAGGAGCCCATAGCATTCGGCTACAAAGCTCTAAAGCTCTACATAACCTTCCCCGAGGATACTGAGGGGGGGACAGAGAAGCTTGAGGAGCTGCTCCGCTCAATCAGCGGAATTGATGACCTGGAAATAGAGAGCGTATCCAGGCTCAGCAGCTTCTGAGCACTTTTCAGAAAAACGTATTTTAATATTTAAACAACATAATAAGAAGTGCGGGTAGGGCCGGGGGCTCGCCCTCCCCATTTCCGAGGTGGGCGCAAGGCGGGGCCAGTAATCCCATGGAGGGGGCCGAGGCTGGGGATGAATCCCTGGATAGTGATGAGCTCCGCCCTGTGGGGTCGTGGGAGGAGGCTGGTTGGCTGGAGGGCCAGCCAGACCTCCCTGACCGAGGGAAACTGGCCAGGCCCGGAAGGGAGCAACCTGTCCTCGGATCACGGCGTTCACAGGTCACCGGAGGGAGCAATTCCAGGGGAAGTTCGCCTCAGCGCAGGCTTCCTCCATGGGAAGCCGCATCAGTTTAGAACCTAAAAAAAGGTGGGAGAGTTGAGCAAGTCTAGCAAGGGAACAGTTGAATCTATAATGAGCAAGCCGCCGATAACTGTGCATAAGAACGATAGCGTGCAGGATGCAGCAAAGCTCATGTTCAACAACAGGATTGGTAGCGTCCTGGTTGTGGATGATGATGGAAGGCTGATAGGAATACTGACTGAGAGGGATCTCGTATATTTGGTATCAACTGGAAAGTCGCAGCTGCTGAATGAATATCCTGTCTGGCAGCTCATGACAGAGAATCCAGTCACTGCGAAGCCAACAGATACTATAGAGGAGGCGCTTGCAAGGATGAAGGAGATAAATGTGAGGCATCTGCCTGTGGTGGATGATGATGGCAAGCCTGTTGGAGTCCTCTCAATAAGGGACATAATAGACTTCATGCTGAGAATGATAAGGCTCATTCACGGATGATTTTTAAAGAGAATCTAAAACATTTATAAATTTCCCAACTGATCATTTGTGGATGAGCCGGGGTCGCCTAGCCTGGTAGGGCGCCGGCCTGCTAAGCCGGTGGGGGAAACCCCGCGCGGGTTCAAATCCCGCCCCCGGCGCCTAGTCAGCTTTTCAGAAAGATATAGCTAAATGAGTTTGATTGCCCTTTTCTTAATTATCTCTGTATAGCTTGGACAAAAGTACATTGCAAAAGACATTTAACATCTCAGTTCAAGACTCTCCAGGTTGGCTAAGGAGGGCATTATTAGAAGTGCAGCCACCCTGCTAGCAAGCTCCGCATTCCTAAAAGCGAAGTTGAGAAGTTGTGGAGAAGTTAAAAGCTACAAGAACCAAGGAAAAGCTGAAGCACAAGACATTAAGACAGTGCTCATAGATAATGCTTAGCAGGAAAAAGGTGGCTGTTAAGATTTATAACTGCATATATTAGGATATAGCTGGGGTTACCCCCTTGGGTAACT
>JAVYOA010000005.1 GCA_038734945.1 Fervidicoccaceae archaeon
TCATCAAACGTCATCTTAATGACGCCGGATAACTCATATGGCGGATCCTGTTTAATCTCTTTATTCTCATTAACTGAAAAAATAGAAGACGGACTTATGAAACGAGACGCACCCGTGCGGGTGCTATCATTCACTTTTTGCGATTGCATGACAATAACTAGATCGTTGAGGTATTTAAGCGTTACGGTTCGCTAGGGAGAGAAGCTAACGCTTGCTTAAGTAAGTATAGTGCCTGTCCTTTTGTGTCTTTGAATTTTTTCACATTAATGTAAACGTGAACCTCATCAGGGTTATCATCATTTATTTCCACAACTACGTAACTGTAAGGTGTTCCCCACAAAATAGCAATTCTCAAAGCATAACCATTGATAAACAGTTCTTTCACATATTCACCATTAAATGACCCTTGCGATTCCAAAAACTCATAAGCGAATTCTAGAAAAGGTCTAATCTGTCTAGCTGTTTCTTCAGAGATCGGATAGCATTGATTTGTTTCACAATCACTAGTTAAACGTGGAAGAATGCGAGAGGGTACCGCTAGATAAATATCCTCTTTGTCATCATATGCGAGTACAAAGCCGAATGAACGATCCACTGGCATATCTTAGTACAATTTAAAAGAATAAGATGGTTCGAACTACGAACATTTAGAATTTATCTTCATTAACAATTACAACGCACATCAGGGAAATCAATTATCAGTTTTTGCAACGTGATTTTTCGCCTTAACGGGGTACCCCCACCCCCCTCCTCCCCGATTTTTCGTTTGACGTGTGAATCACAAAAACGCCCTCAAAAACAACGTTTGATAAAAATTCAGTCACGTCAACTGAGTATTTACTCATCTCACTCTCTCTTTCACATTGTAACAGATCCGTGATGATTCTCGTTTTTCCGATAGATCAAACTCGCAACTGAGTCAATTGATTTACGTTAAGAGTGACAAATTGTAATGACATGGTAACATTGATACCCTTTCAAAAAGTTAGAAGTAGATAATTACTAAGTACGAGTTTATAACTAAACAGTTGGAGACTCAAACTAGCACAACGTGAGTTTATCCACTTGACTACGTGGTTAAACTAGTTTTTCGCACCAACAACATCCTAGCGGTCGAACTTGATAATTCAGTTCAAAGTAAGAAGGCTGAAAAATACTACTTAAGTAAAGATAACACATATGAATAACTGTTTAAAACTCGTGAGGGGTAAGAAATTTATTAAAAAATCGTTTGATTACGGATTTTATCAACGAAACTACTATTTCACACCTGACGAGATAGTGATCGAAGATGTTAGGCACGAAGACAAAGCTGTGACTTGTGATAAAATGCGATTGACGCCACCTAAATGAGTGACATGATAAGCACCGCATCCGAAATGACAAAGATTATCGTAAGAATGATCAGGACGTTAAGAAATGTAGGATGCGATACAATGTAACTACTCTTTGACGCTAGATAATTTCTTGCACTCATGTCTTAGGTTGATTTAAATCAAGTTCGTTTATCTCATAGAAGTGCCGATAATAAAGTATCATTTTTCCGCTTTTAGTATGAATAAGCCTTCTATTTATCGCCTTTATGTCATTAAATCTAATTCTATCGCTAGGTTTGACATCAAACGGTTTTGACGCTAGAACGTAGAAAATGTTGTTTTGCCTTACGTCAACCACACGGTGCAAGAAAAACTTATCACTTTTGAAAACCTGAACGTAAGGACTTTCGTAAAGCTTCTTTTCCACTTTTACACAAAGCTTAGTTAACTCCTCGAATGTTCCAACAAAGTACGTTTTCATGCTAATCGTAAATGATCATTAAATTAAATTCACTGAGATAGTCAGTTTTGAATCTTAGTCCTCGCTGATAAAACGTCTGTAGTATCTTCTCGTATGTTTTGTGATCCACATCCAAGTAAATCATAATCTAGCAACGAAAAAATAGCGTAGTTTCCCCTTGACTTTCTGTAGTAACCTTTAAGATAACTAAATCCGTGAGCTTTCATAATCTCGTCGAACTTCTTCCTAGTGAGTCTCTTAACACCTAGCTCCTTTCTGTATTTCTTCATTATTAGGAACGCCACCCGAGAGTTTACTATTTTGGCTGAAAATAGTTTTTCTAACTGTGACGTAAGTTGAGACAATTTTTTCCACCTCACTACTCGTTAATGGGTACAATTTTAAAATTCTTCTTGGAGTTAGCAAGTAAAGATCGTAGTACCCGCCTAGTAACCATCTATAGATCGAAAGTTGTACTCGAGCAAACTCCTTTGCGTTTTCTGATGATTTTATTTCAAATATCTCATTTTGTGACATAAGATCAACCCGTCCCTTTATTATGAAGTCATCATACTGCGCCGATACAGGAACCTCTATCTTTGCCTCTGGAATTGACTTAGCTATAATCGCTTGCACTCCCGCATGTAACCATGATCCCGCCCGTAAAATATCAGGTGGCGGTAGCGTGGTGTTCAAGTGGTAACTAACAATCTCGCTAACGTAGATAACATTTGACGGCGGTGTAAACGTTTTTGTTTCATACAACTGATTTAATTTATTTATGATTGACATGATTTTAAACTACTCATCTAGATTTTAAAAAGCTTTTGCAAACCTGTCTAGGAATTTTCCACGAGTTAGACCGAACCCAAACAATAGGAAAATGGAGGGTAGAATCGTAGGCGGGAAAATAAGATTAAGGATTGGTATGTTATTAGCTATCCTATTCAATATGTAAAACACAACCGCAAACGGTATCGCTGGTGCAATTAAAATAACAATGGGAAGGTTAGCTAGGATTTTCTGCAACGAGTTCAGGCTAGTTAAGAAATTGATAATTGGAGTAGAGTTAAACATGTATTAAGGCTGGTTAAATCATGAGTCTGTTCTACCAAGCGCTTATCTTTACTGCTGTGTCCACGGTAGCGTACTTTCTTGCAACGAAATCATTGAACGTACAAATTTCACTTTTGGCTATGATCTTGGGTATCAATGTCGTCAGTTTTCTTTTGACTCAAGGAATTTACAAGACTATCGTAATCAATACGTGATAGAGCTAAAATACATGTCTCCATGATTTCAGTTTGTTTTTTCTGTGTGTAAATTTCTTTAATTAACACATACAGAGATGTTACGAGTGAGACTAACGAGACGATCATGTATTTAACCGAGACTAAAACAGGTGACCGCATGGCTACGGATATCGTAACCGTAATCGAATACTTGATAGGCGGAGCTGTCGGGAGCTTCATAATTGCCGAAATCATGAACTACTTCAACAATAGGTCGGCGGATCAGACCTTCGTTAATCTAGGTAAGGAGATGGCGGAGACCACCACGCTGGGAGTGCAAGCACTTCAAGACATATCAACCATGGCTATCTCCTCACTGGTAGGCGTCTCAGGCGTTAATGACGTAAACAATCTCGTTAAAAAGAAGGTTGAGGAACAAAAAGCTAGCTAAACACTAGATCATTTTTGTTTTTTCTTAATTCATGGATCTCGGGTTTATCGCTATCATTATTTCAATTCTGTCAATTTCATTTGACATAATTTTTACAATAGAAGCGAAGAAAGCACTAGATGCTCTTTCCTTTATAGTTCAACAGAATGACGAAGATGATGAAAACCGGGCGTATATGTAATGTCAAAACTTCAAATACTAAAAGAAGTAATTCGTTTTTTAAAAAATAATGCTTTGTATTTTTTAGTGTTTGGTGACGCTGGTGCTATTCTCCTTCTGTATCTGCTGATTAAGCATCTTCGTCAATCTCGTGAAAGTGATAACGCATCTAACTAACTCGTCGATCTGTTGACCCTTATCGAACCGTTTAACGCTTTTGGGCTTTACGGGAACGGGTGGAAGCGTTGAGTAATGAACTAGACGTCTATCTTGCTCTCGTTCTGTGTTTTCAAAACATTGATCTATGACCTCTCCTGTCGATGTATCAATCAGAAACCCGCCGTCACACACTGTCATTAGTACAACCCTCTGTTATCTTTCTAACTAGTTCTTGAACCTTTTGATTGGGATACGTTTCGATCTTTTTGATTGTATCCAGTATAAGGTCACACTCGTTACGATGAGTCAGAAGAAGGTAGCCCGCCAACAAATCCGCTACAACTGAAATTAATGCTGGTTGTTCCATCATGTACTGTGCCAGTTCGTCTATTAGGTCATACACATCATCCGCTACTGTCATTAATCTCGCCTACTATTTTATCTACTATCTTTAACAATTTCTTAACTTCTTGCAAAAGCTCGATTATGTCGTCGATCTTATCTATGTCAGATCCCATTTTATCGCCTCAGTGACATGTTGGAACTTGAACTTTAATTCATCTGGATTTAAGTAGTCTTTCAAATTGGAAAAGTGGTTAAGTTCGTTGTACATTTTCTTAACGTCGTGATGTTTATCCTCTAAGTTCACTAATGTGTCTACAAAGCTGTAAGGATCTACTTCGTTGTGGAAAAAATTAAGTCTAGACCTTACGTCACGATATGATGCTTTAATAGGCACACCTAGATCGTATAATTGACTGAGTAAATGAAACTCGTGAGCGTCTAGGTAGATAGCTGGTGTGTTACATGACGCTGATTCAATGAGGGGAAGATAAGGAGACTCTGAATGTGACATAGCCAACAGGTAGCGAGCCGAACAAAGGAGCTTAAAGTACTGTTCATCGGGCGGTGTACCGTATAGGTATTGCCATCGCCCGGTATGGATAACATGATAACCCAATTGCTCCGCTACATGTCCCCAGTAATGACCTTTCCTGTCATAGTCCCGCTCCGAAATGCCGGCAATGAATAAGTGACTCTGATGAGGCTGTTCAGGTAACTCGGGGACAATGTGAGGATGGTAATAAACATATTTGCGCATTATGTGATGATTCCACAAAGACGGCGTTAAGATGATTACACCCTTATCTAACATTTTCTTTACTCTGTCCACGTTAAAATTCAATGTAGCGGTATCACATACCGCAATGTTAACCTTACCGGGATAAATTTTCATTTCCTGAATTCTGCTAAAGGTAGTATAATAAACGTGAATGTCCGCATTAGGATTGTTCTCACTGCACTCTAGTCCTATCTGCTTACAGATCTGTAACTGTCTGTTTATCAAGTAGCGATAACTTCCCGCCTTCATCCACGTACTGAATGATATCATAACATGTCATCACGTTACTAATTTATAACTCTTGCTAAATCATGTCATTACTACTAGACGCTGACGTTGTTCTTCTGATGATAAATCTAATCTCTGCTCTTTACACTCCGTTATCTTCTAGATTCTCGTTGAACTTTAAGACCGTTGCACTTCTAGCTTTCATTGCTCTCGTTGATGTTGTTATCATAAAGCTAGTGGGTGCTTAACGTGAAAATTGACGAAGTTCTAGAACTCATAGGTAAGGCTGTGCTGTCTAGGGAAACGGTTGAAGCGAAGGCTAAGCTTTGCGATTACATCACAGTCATTAACTTTATGCAAAAGAATTATCAATACTGTAGTTACGATGATGATTGTAAAACGTTTTCATGTAGATTAGATAATTTCATCATAATGGCACATTACGATCGTGATAAGCTAAAGATAAGCGCACACTTCACGGTAAAAGTTTAAATACCTCTTTTATCCATTTTCATTTATGGCAAAACAAATAGTCGTTTCGGATTCGGCGGAGCTTGTTTTTAAGCTCTTCGAAAGATACGAAGGTAAGAAGTGGGTGGACTATTTTGACAAAACCATAAACATCGATGACTATCTTAAGTATTGGGAAGATACAACTATCTTTAGCACCGTGTTATTTAGACATCTATCTGGGCTTGAGCCTCTAGATTCTATAGATAAGATCGCTGACTTAGTCACGCTAGTAGTTATCAATGACGATCCTGTAAATTCGTTATGGGACTGTGAACGCTTTGGTATTAACGTACCGTTTTACATCATGATGAGGGAACACTTGCTATCAATTGTTAAAAAGTTTAAGAATGCCAAAGTTGTGACTTACACTGAATATCTTAAGGGGGACTTTGCATGATAGTAGAAGCGATTAATCCTAACAGTCCTAAACGTGTTATCTACGAAGGCATGCCCGCCACGGTGAAAAAATATCTTGACTCTAAAAAGATCAAATACGAGCGTGTACCCAACGGGTTTGATCAAACTGTGTTATTCTTTGAGGGTAACCCCCAGGTTGTATGGGGTGACTTGTTCGTGAGAAGTTACTACAACCCTAAGTTTCTAAAATACGTTGCTAGGTTCTACCCTTCATTTGATGCTGTGTACTTGATTATGCCCCATAGCGCCAATGAGATCTTAGATGAACAGGCTAGTATGGATTTGCCACTTCAGGCATTCATTAGCATTTACAAATATGTAGATAGGGCAACTAAGGCTTACTTAAACACTCATTTTAACGCATATCCCCTGTTAGTGTCGGAAGAAGACCATTAGAAAAGTTTTTTAATCGCTTTAACTACTTCTTAATTATGTCCCAAAAACCAATAGTTTCCATAAACACAAACGAAAAGGCATTTTTTGGTTGGGTTTTGTCTCAACTTGAGAACCTTCCCGAAGTGGGAGAAGACGAGTTTAGAAACAAAACTAACCACTATTTTATAGACGTAAAGATTAGAGAGCCACAAGATAAGATTATTATCGAACGATCTGGAAACTATCTAGTAGCATTCATCTATTCTACCTGTGACTCGTTCGTGTGCGCAAAGATCGTTTTGCCTAAAATGATGAAAAAAATAATTGAGGAAATAATGGAATGGGAAAAGGACTAAAGTAAGTCATCGTCTTTTTTATCATCCTGTTTATCTTCTTGTTCGTTATTGTTCATTAACATATCTACGTTAGTTGACTTGTTAGTTAGTAATGAGACTAGTGGCAATAAGTTATTTATGAGTCTCGATACACTAGGATCATTAAGCAATCTCAGGATGGTATCAACAACGTCCTGTTTTGTGCCAAACAAGTTGCTCATCAAGTTGGCGGTTGTCTTAAACGTCATCGCCTGTCTGTTCATGAATTCAGTTTGGATTGCAAACCAACTAGGTAGTTTCATCGCTAGCAAGTCCATTAACGCCAACACTTGCTGACCGTTGACGTAACGCAAGTTGTACGTTTGTATCATTTCCCTAGCTAACGAGATTATGACATCCATTTCTTTCAGGTTTTTCTCCTTCGCAAGACTAGTTATGAACTGGATTTCCTCAGGTGTAAAGTACTTCTCAAGTTGCATTTTGATCATCTAGTGCCTTTTTGATGAATTCATCTAATGTCATCTCTGGGTGTAGCCTCTTTACTGCTTTATCCAAAAACTTAACCAAGTACATTAGATCAACCTCCTCAAACTGATTTAGAACGTTAGGCGGTTTAGACTGTGAGATGATACCCACTAATAAGCCATATGAATTATCATCAAATTTAGCGGTCATTGCGAACTCTGTGATGTTATTTTCCAAAAACGAGAGATTAATACCCTTAAGTTGGGGCATCGAAAGGAAGGGTTTTAACTTGTTAAGTGTATCCTTCGAGACTAACGCATCCTTCATAACATCAAGTAGTGACAAGTAACTAAAAGTGTGCTACACTATACTATTTAAAATGAAATAAGTTATGGCAAGGCATAAGCCGAAAAAGACGAGTAAACTAATTTTCCCTGCAAACTGGACGGGACGATGGTTGTATGACGCTGTTGTTGCAACTCCAAAGTGGCAAGTCAATTCGTTTTTAGGAGCGCCACAGTATGCGCAATGGATTGACTACTTTTCAAGGATTAACGGTCTACAGTTAGCTCCTAAGACTAACGCTGATACTAACTTCATGAGGTCGTTACAAGTGGGTTTGGTTACTAGCCAGATAGCGCAAGAGTACGAGAACACTAAAGTTAAACAATCAATGGATGAAAAGGCAAAGGAGCTTGAAAGACTGTTAGCTACTCCAGTGGTAAGTCAAGTAATGAATAATACTATCTCAAAGATAGGAAACTCGCCCATTATGGTGAGGCAAGAGGTAGGTGAGTGAATTGACGTTCGAATCTCTTAGATCAGTTTTAACGCCCGAAACGCTTATAGGTATAGTGAGCGGTGCGCTGGCACTAAAATTATCACACCAGAGATTAATAGCTATAGCGCTAATCGTAGCCTCACTCTTTATCTCTAACCCGCTTCTGGCAACCGTCGCATCAATCGTTACGGTAGACCTTCTAGTTAATTTAATTGCACCTAAAATAGGGGTGTCCATGAGTGGCTAGGAGAAAGAGCAAAGCCCTAAGAGTATCCGTTAATCCGTCTGCGGTTCAGAATTACGTAATCGGCGTTGCGTTAGGTGCTGATAAATACATTGAAGGTTTGCTAAGAGGAGCTACCCTTTATAACGCCTGGGTAGACCAGGAGATCGCCCTGCAAGGCAAGGAGATTGGCGAATACAGAGAAGATGCCCTTAGGGACTATCTAACTACTCATCATCTTAATGTATTAGATGTAGAGAACACCATTAGGTCATGTGTAAACAATAATTTCACTTCGCCAGAGTGTAGGGAGATAAATGATTTGGTCGAAAAGACTAACTACAAGAGACTGAGAAACACCGATAGGTACATGATAGAAGCCGGCGATAAGTACAGGGCTGTCAAAGGAGATTACTATCAGTCCGCATCTCCTGCGTATGGGCTAGCGATTTTATCGTCATATCCCACAACCCAAGTTAGTGAACAACTAGGTAACATCCTGAAGAGTAAGGTGAGAACATGAGCGTACTGACTACACAGCGTCCTGACATTCCATTAGCCAGTAGCGAAATAATCTATGCTGTCATAACCGCTATCATAGTTGCAATAATGAATAACTACTTAGCTGGTGTATCGCCTTTCTACATGATCATCATAGGTATAGCTCTAATTGCACTCGCAAAAGGTGAATTTATTGGCGGGATATTGAGATCACTGGGACTATACTTGTCTGCATACGGAATTGCTAAAGTAATAGATCAAAGGGTTCAAGTCTCCCTTTAGGGGAGTATAATGAAAAAGATTTTTTTGATTCTGTTAGGTTTAGCTCTTCTTGGTTTCGCTTTAGCTTTTCGGTTTAAAATTAATGTAAGAAATGGCGGGTCGTGTAACATATCACGTTATCAGGCAATGCTAGCACAGGTTCAGGACTCAGAAAGTGACTACTTATGAAAGTATACGATTGTCATGGCTATTTTGTAATGGAAGACGATAAAACCTACTTTTGCGAAAAAACTCCTCCGTCTCCTAACGCTCGATGGGTACAACTCTCGCTTTTTAACTCCATTTTCTGCGTTCCATCCTCAACCACACACGTGCGTGCTGACTGCAAGAGACTATTTTAAGCTTACTAAGACATGTACGGCAAAACCGATATGTACATAATTCTGTTCATATTAGCTTTGGTAGCCACGCTATACGTTACGGGCTATTTGGGAAGTACCCAAAACTTGTTAATAATGATGATAGTAGCATTCATTGGTATCGTGCTATTAAATCAATACCAAGAAAATAAGATAATGGCGAAAGAAGTAGTAGCGTGACCTACCAATGTCCTTTTTTGTTGACGTAGGTGTATATGCGATTTTTTTCGTTTTAGCTAGTTCTACGGCTTATCTTCTAAAATCTAGATTTCCCAATGTTAATGGGCGTCTGTTACAGGGCATTATAATCTTGGTTGCTGGTTACGGGTTGAGTGCGCTAGGTACAGGTATAGCTGGCGATACAATAACGATAGGCGGATTACTTACTGCGATAACGGGAGCCTTCGCCCAAGTGGCTCAATCTGTTCCCGCACTGGGGTGGTTAAGATGATCACTAGCCTAGGTTTCTCAAACGCAAATCTTGACACAGTATCTATAGCGTCTCTTCTAATCGTTTATGTTATCTCATCGGCGTCCGCCACAGGTATTACGAAAGTATCTAACCTAGGACATGGTTACTTTAGGCTCATTCAGTTCGCTGTGGCAAGCGTCATTACATATTTCATCTCGTTAGTTACCGAAACCGGTGGTATGCTATCGGGTCTGTTGACGGTATTGCTGGTAGAGGGTATTCTGAACTTCTTAGCTTACAAGCTTAATCTAGGCGCACTTGTGGATCCGGACTATTCAGGGTGAGGATATGGACAATGTCCTAGTAGCTTTCCTAGTGCTTCTAGTGTTTCTGGTAGTGTTATACGTTTACCTATACCCACGATCAAGCTATAACGTTTTTTCGCTGTGAAACCATGGCTGAAATTATTCAAGATATCATAAAGATAGTTATTCAAGTAGCAAAGTATACGTTAGTACCACTCATCAAGCACACATTAGAAGGATTCTTTTACGCCATGATGGCATTCTTACGTTATGCTAATGACATCACTAGGCGGTTAATGGTACTGATAAGATAGTACACATAAGATTATTAACATGATTTTCACATATGCGTGTCACGGTTGGCGCTCATTCGTTTTTGATTACAACGGAAGAACCAGACCACGGTTTGATATCCAGATGTTGCGGTAAACTGAATCCTGCATTTGTCAAGGCAATCGAGGAAGAAAACCTAGACTTTATCTACTTACCTAGATATGACCCTAACGCACCCGAGAGATGCGTTTACGTTACAATTGAACAGAATACTAAGATCATTAAGGACTATTGGTTCTGCCACGTTTTTAACTTGCTACGAGAATATCGCAATTTCTTAGAAGTTCATTAACTGTCATAAGTCATGCTAAGTGATATTGTTAACGCTATTGAGTCCTTTGATAATGCCATCTCTGAGTATAGACAGAAAACTTATCAAGCGTGTGAGATACTTCCGCCAGTGAACTCTGTACCCTCGCTATTCGCTAATCTTCCTGTTATTATCCTGTACATCATTACGTTACCCATACGTTTCCTTTTATGTCCATTACTTAACACAATAGGAAACCCATTATGTTTGCTTTACAATTTAGTC
>JAVYOA010000006.1 GCA_038734945.1 Fervidicoccaceae archaeon
CTGGAAAGATCAGGGCCGCTCCAACCGCCATTATAAGAATTCCAAGAATGAAGAATGTCAGTTTTCCGGAGAAAATAATATAGATGCTGATGGCGCTTCCTGCTACTATTATAGCTACTGAAGAAATATCTATTAATTTGTATACAAATGGCTTTGGTTTTATTTTTGTTTCGTATATTTCCTGCGGCATACTGACCTCCTCCCCGACCTAAAGTGCGAGGGTTCTGGGAAGGTTTAGGGCTACATTCCCAGCTCTCGCTGGGTTCAGCCCTGCGCCTGGTCTCAAGCGCATTACCCCTACCCCATATAGAGCGGAGCTCGGGGCTATGGTTTTAGCTTTGAGCAGCATGTTGAATGCTCCTACCAGGTCTGCATTGAACACATTGCTGTGTTTGTAGCACTTCAATAATCCTCTGTATATCCTCTTGTGCTCTTGGTTCTTCACTCTGCATAGTGGGCAGGTGGAAGAAGTGTTCTCTTCATTAACGAGCTCCACCTTTATACCGTACTCTTCTCCTACCTCGATCACTCTTCTCAACAAGTACCCGTATGTCCATGCGTGAACTACTTCGAAGTTGAGCTTAGAGTTCTTATTACCGTTTTGAGCTATGTATTTTGGATAGCCAACCAATACCCTTAATATGCCTCTCCGGTAGAGCCGCTCCATAGCGTTCCTCACAGCCCAGTTAATGTAGTCCTTCACCTGCCTCCTCCACCTCTTGTACATTCTCCTGAGCCTCATGGAGGTCTTCAATCCATACCTGTTCAAGGTGGATTGATAATCTGCTAACCTCTTTCTCCAGTAGAAGCTAATGCTCTTCAACGGTCTACCTGAAATAATTAGAGCTGAACCGTCCTCCATATACACAGCCAACAGGTTATTAATGCCTATGTCTATTCCAGCAACTTTATCTCCCAGAGGCTTTGCTGGAATTTTAACCCATTCATCCTTAACTATCTTCTCAGATACCTCGAATGCTACATGTATATACCACTTCCTTTCATCACTGTCGTAGCGTACCTCAGCCCTACCCTGCTTACCTCTAATGCTTACTCTACCAGCATACCTTACCTTGATACTACCGATCGCTCCGAGACCCTTGAAAACAATTTGGTCTCCTTTGAACCTGTACTGGTCGTTCCTGAGGACACACCACAGCTCTCTAAAACTGTTCTTCTTTCTATAGCCTGGAGGATTCACCTTTCTGATGAATTGTGGTAGCTTTCCTTCTCTCTTCGTTTTCAGTGCTGAGAAGAAGCCCCTCCAAGCCTCATCGTTCTTGTTTAGGATTTGCTGAGCTGTTGCCGAACCTATCAATGCCTTGTACTTCTCGTAGAACTCTCTATATGTAGATCTTAAGTCAACTTTCTTTTCCTCGAAGAATGCTCTTCTCCTAGTATAGTTGATCTCGTTCCAGAGCCTAGCTGATAGTGAGCAAAGCAATTTGAGCTTGTTCTCTGAATCTCTATCCGGCAGTAGCCTTAGTGTTACAGTTCTCCTCATCTCTCCTTCTCCCACTGCTCTTCTACGTATTTCCTGATGATGTCAGCTGATATATTACCAACAGTTGCTACGAAGTAGCTCCTAGACCATAGCTTACCTCTAGTAGCACCAGTCTTCAGCTCCGGGAACCTCTGCAGTATCCTCCTAGCGCTCTTACCCTTGAGGTAGTTCACCACATAGGCTGGGGATAGCCGTGGAGGGCATGAGCAGAACACATGAACATGGTCTGGCAGAACCTCGATAGCTATAGGCTCACAGCCAATCTCAACAAATATCTGCTTCAGCACTTCTCTAGTGTATTCAGCAACTTCGCCTACGAGAACACCTCTACGGTACTTAGGAATCCACGCGAAGTGATAGCCGCACCAATACATAGCATGCCTAGTGCTCTTGAGCTCAAGCCCCGTCTGAGAGTCGCCCTCCATGGCTATCCTTTAGAATACATTAGAGGATACATAGCTTATAAATCTTGCTGCATCATCCCAGCCCAAAAAGGACGAGGCTTTCAGTTTGGTAAAGCTGAATCCCAATAATTTTCACCCACCTTTAACCATTTCCCCTCCAACCCCACCAGGAAGAACAATCTTCAAGCTGTAAGGAGGAGAAATGGAGGTAGTGTTGAATATCAGCATAATAATTGTCTCTCCGCTCTTCCACGATATGTCAGGCTGGAGTTTTATGTATGTCCAATGTCCAGGAGATGGCGTGGATGAGTAAGTATACAGTATTGGACCAAAACCATAAGTGCCCAGATATATGTCTGTCATGGAAGCAAAGCCAGGAGATATATCTGCGTTTCCTGTGTTCTTCACGTATACAACAAAGGATTGATTGCTTGAGTTATAGTAAAAATCAATTATTGTAATTGAATTCTCCATGTTATTGACGTTGGAATATATGATTTGAGAGATGCTGCTGTTTAGAGCAGAGATTTTTGTTAACATGACAAATGCAAATATTGAAGCTATGGTTATCGCAGCGATCGTCAGCAGTGCATGTGTTATTGTTGTCGACTCACCCAATCATGGTTCCCCTATTGTCCCTTTGTTTCTCTCTTCTTCAGCTTATCCAGAACCGATTCGAGGAATTCCTGCTCAAGTTCCCTGTCTGGGAGATCAAGCAATCTAGCTATTATGTATAGAGATATGATCTGCTCCTCAAGGCCTATGCCGCTCTTGAGGCTCTTATCAATCAATGCGTTGATCTGCTTGATCTGCTCTAGAGCTCTCTCATCGCTCAGTCCGAAGCTCTTCAGGGTTGAGATCTGATCTTCTATTATCTCTCCTGATACATGCTCTCTCAGCATGTATAGGGTCTTAAGCGCCCTAACTACTTTTTCAAGATCCTTTTCGCTTTTTTGAGTTTCAATATGTGGTGCATTAGCAGCCTCGTTTCTTCTCATCAAAATTTCCTTTTGAATAGGTTCCTCACTTTTCTGAGCCGTGCTTTTTTCCTCCTTCACCTCCTTAGGCAAACTCTGAGAGGCTTCTTTCCTAATCGATGCAAATGGTCCGGTCAGATCGCTCAGAGCGGTTTTCAGCTCAGCAATTGCATCTTTCAGGGCATCTACTATTTCTTTCAGCTCCTCCTCCTTCCCTTCGCTCATTTTTCTCATCCCTCCAAATCTTCTTAATATGGGATGAACGATTGCCCTACATATAGGGCAATCGCAAGCCCACTCAACCTTTTTTCTTCGCTCATTCCCCCTCACCGCTCGATCATCCTCTTTAGCTCAGAGAGGTCGCCAGTCCGGCTATGAAGACGTGCATTGCTATTAGACCAAGAGCAACAGCAACAGCTCCTATTGCGAACTTCTCAAATCCGCACATCTCCAAGGACTTCAGCAGCAATATAATGCTTATCGCAACTGCACATAGCGATAATGCTGTCATCACATATGCCCTTTCTATATAGAGCTCGGGGGACATGAGCGAGCGCCTCTTTTTTTAAAAAAAGTTATGTTTTTTATACCAGTTCATCCTAGGCTGACTGCACCTTCTGGCAGATTCGGCGGCATTGTCCTCTCTACTGTTAGAGGGGCTCCCTCCGGGGGCCTTATCTCAATGCTCAGCTTTCCGTAGGGAGGCAATGAATTGGCTGTCCCCATATTTATCAGCACTATTGCTTTTTCGCTGAATTCAAGCACACTATCATAGTTCACATTCTTGAGAATGACGATGTATGCTTCGGGAGAAGATGGCGATGTGCTCCATATGGCATTGGCAATAGAGTTTGTTGACAGATCTGGTAGAGGTGTTGTAGTGAATTGTGTGCGGTTAGTGGCATAGTATAGATTTCCATCAGTTGAATTGTAGTAGAGTATGCCCTTGTATATATTCTCAAAGGACGTTCCTCCCACTATCACTCCAATGGTCACTCTGGAAGGTGCTAGATCAACAGCTGAAACTCCGGCAGAGGTCTTTATGGGTACTGATACATCAACAATGTGTGTGCTGTTGCTTATTCCCAGAACTGAGCCATCAACCTCAAGAGCAGTGCTGGCCTCTCCCAATCCCTTGCCTATTACCTCTTTACTCTTCTGTGTTGTGAAGAGCCCCATATTCAGCGCTACAAATGCCAGAGCAGCAGCGACTATCACAAAGGCTATTAGCACTATGGCAGCTTCTATTCCAACGATCCCTCTCTTCTTCTTTTCCTTCACTTTCTTGTTTTCCATTTTCTCACCCGTTTTACGGGTATCGAGAAAGCTCTCGAGCTCGAAAGAGTTAAGGGTAAGTTAAAACGGCTACCGACAGAGAGCTTTATCGTCCTGCTGATCGTCGCCAGGTGGTCGCCAAATTAGGAGGAGTATAAACGAATAGATTTCCTAGAAAGTTATCGGTGGGGGAAAACGGGAAGCTCCGAGTTCCTCAGAGTTTTGGTCGATGGAGTCATTGTTAAAGCTGTATATCTTATCAGGCTGGAAGAGGGAATTGTGGCATCCTGGCCGCCCGAGGAGGACGGGGAAATTGAGAGCATTGTCGATCTCACTTCTGTCCCTCAGAGAGAGGGGCTCTATTTTGTCATTGGGGGAGATCAGCTTCAGAGAAAGTACTTCGGCATTGTAATCAAGGACAGCATATTGCTTTTCAAGGTTGGAGAGGAAATGCAAGCAGAAAAGATAGCTGAAAAGCTGAGCCATGTGTACTTGCTTATAAGAGGTAGAAGGAGATCAGGGAGAAAGGAGAGAGACGGTGAACTCTACAAAAGATAGCGTCAAAAGTATGAAAAAGGCATCAAAAAGAGAGCCAACCAGAGCTGTGAAGCTTGTGAGGAGTATTTTGATTAAAAATAATGGAATTAAGAGAACTTCTCTGACTCTCCTGAATCTCCACATGCGCATCCTCAGCTTCAACCTGGTTCTGGCTATAAAGTCACTTTTGAACTGCATATATTGCATGCTCTTATAGTAGATGGCCCATCCTTCTTTCTCCAGCTTATAGAAAGTTTTCCTTGTTGATGGTATCACTATTCTTCTGAAAATTCTTATTGGAGGACGGGAATAAGCGTCAAGATATGATTTTGCTCTTTCCGGACTAAGCCCTACTAGAGATGAGAGCTTGCTGAGATCCATTTTGCCCTCCGAGGAGTTTGCCAAGTAAACGATTGCATTGTAGATGTGATATAGCCCAGTTATTTTCTTCAGAATAACGATTCTGTCTCTATTAGAGAGGACCTCCTCTTTGCTCGAGCTATCCTGGGGTGTTTCCTTTAGACCAAGAGCATCTTTAAGCATCTGTGAGTACTTTTCTCCTGTTTCTGTTAGCACATAGATCGGTTCCCCATTTCTCTCTCCTTCCTTTCTAATTATTCCCTTCAACTGCATTTTCCTAAGAGCATCAAGAATAGCCTTCCTCCTTTCATCCATTAACTCAACTAGATTTGATGGAGTTAGCTCTCTGTTTCCGAGAAGAAAGGCGAGCATTATTTCTATTTGGAGGGTTGATTTGGAAAAGTCAATTGTTTCATCCAGCTCCTTGAGAACAGTTAGCTTCCTGTTGAGCATCTCGATTTTCAAGGGTATACCTCTTATGAAAATGTTTTTCAGGTACGAAACAAATATTAAAAAGACTTGATAGATAAATGTATTTTAATGTCATATTATTCTATTAATATATGCACGATATTACTGATCGGGCTTTAATTTGCCGACTTCTCTCAAGAAAATAATATTTTTAAATATATCAAAATTAAATTATTTTTATAACAGTTTTTCGAAAAGTTCTTTCATAATATCCTTTACCATTTTGAAAGCCTGATGGGTTCCAATTAAAGATGATTAATATTTTATTACCGCACTTACAGAAAAATGTATTGAGCAGTGGAGAATATTTAAAGGAAAGCACTGAATGAATTCTTTATTAACGTTAAATCCTCAAAAAAATTGAACTCGCGAGGTTGCTGATAAATGTCGGCAATAATGCAGAGCAAGAAGCAAATTCTGATAAGCCAGCTCTCTATTCTATTATTCGCTGTGGTAGCAGGCTTCCTGGGAAGAACTGGAACGCTTTATTGGATTTTCATATTTCTCTATTTCATCGTCTATATGTACTTAATGAGCAAGTTTGGACAGCCAAAGTATCCCAGCTCGGCTAAGGCAGCAGAGCTGGAGAAGGGGAAGACTCTATATGAAGAAACAAAGGCTTTTGAGTATGTGAGCAGTGATAAGCAATACGCATTGGAAATGCAGGAGCAAATGAAGGCAATGAATGTGAGCATGATGCTCTCCTTCGTGGTGCTCATCTATTTCTTCATAGCATTTGCTCCAGTGACTTCATATATTGCTCCGCATTTCTCGGATGAGAGAATTGGGATGACAGTTGCTTATCTTACCCTATTCGAAGGGAGCTTTGCCATAAGCACTGCTGGACAAATCTATACCTCAAGAAAGATGAAGAAGCAGAACAAGAAGATGGTGATGATAAATGTTCCCAGAAGCTTCATTGTCACAACCAAGGGTGTTATCTTAAAGGGATTGACCAGTAGTTCTGGACTCAAGTTTCCCCTAAGTGGTTTCAAAATAGAGCTGAATGAGGATAGGAAGTTCGTTGAGCTCACAAATGAAACGGAAAAGGGTATATATAAAGTTAGATTCTATACAAAAAGCCCAAAAAAACTGTATGACATAATTATGAGAAGAAATGAGAAGATTGGCGAAGAGGAAAAAGAGGATGATGAATAATAATTTCCGAGCTCTTGCGATGAGGTTACCTGTCTCAGCTGAGCAGACTCTTCATAGCTCTAAGCTCGGCTTCCATAGGCTCCCTTCAATTTTTCCATGAAAAGGGCAGTATATAGGGCAATTTTTGGGATGGTATCTGCTGTTATGTACTCATTTGGAGCATGAGCTCTGGCACCGCTTCCTGGAGCGGTATCAATCATTGCAGTTTTCAAGACACGGGTAAACAGATATGATGGTGCTGATCCAGGCAAGATTGGAATGACATATGAATTGTAGCCCAGATCTCTGTACGTATCCCTCGCTATTTCAACAGCAGGAGCTCTGGGATCTGTTTTTCCCCATGTATATGAATTGAGCACTGTATATTCAACAAAATCTCTTAAACCCAGGCGCTTTAGCATTTCCTCGAAGCCCCTAACTACATCCTCTGGCTCAATTCCTGGGACTATCCTGAAGTCAATTTTCATTGAAGCCTCTGAGGGAATTATAGTCTTTGTACCTCTTCCCGTATATCCTGAAATAATTCCATCTACGTTGACTGTTGGTTTGAAGTGAGTTGCTATGTACCAGTCATCGCCAGAAATTCTGGGCTTGTAAATTCCATAGCTACTCTGTACCTCCTCCATTGGAGATGCTTCCTTTATATCCTGCAAGTAATTCAGATCTTCCTCTGTAGGACCGATAGCTTTTTCCTCGAGCCACGGGATCCTCGGACCTTCCAGAGGATCAATCATGTGAGATATTATCTTTGAAAGTATTACTACTGGGTTGTAGAATCCTCTACTATAGCTACTGTGAACATCATACTTAGAGGTCCTCGCTCTCACTTCAATATAGACTAGTCCCCTGTTGCCTAAAATGATCCACGGCTTTCCTGGAACTGATTCTGATGGGAAAGCGAAGTAAGTTACCTTTGCTCCTTCCAGCTCCGACTTCTTGTCTTCAACGAATTTTGGCATGGATCTGCTGCCAAGCTCCTCCTCTCCCTCGAGGACTACATATGTGGTTAGGGGCAGATTACCTTTCAAATTCAAGAGAGCTTCTAAGCCAAGTAGGGAGCCCATAAGAGCCCCCTTTGAGTTATAGCTCCCCCTTGCAATTATTTTGCCATCAACTATTTTCGCTTCAAAGGGGGGTACCTCCCAGAGCTCTATTGGATCCGGCGGCTGCACATCATACATGTTATAGACTATTGCTTTCTCGTCAGTTTCCCCTTTTATCTTTGCGAAAACTATTGGATGACCTCCGTAGGAAAGGAGAGATGCCTCTCCTCCAATCCTATCTCTAATCCATTCTCTTAGATAATCCGCAGTTTCAGCAATTCCCTCGCCCGTGGCCGAAATGCTGGGCATTCTAATTAGATTCCTGCCTTCCTCTATCATGTATTCCCATCTTTCTTTAACATGTGACCGAAGACGTTCAAGAAAGTCCTTTTTTGATGAATCCAAATTTTCCCACCTTCAAAAAGTTCTAAACTTATTTGAAAAAAAGATTATTTCTTTTTCCTTAGAAGGAATGCAGCTGCTACGGCTACAGCAGCTACAACCGCAATGACAGCAGCTAATGCCAGACCTCCTATTCCACCAGCTGTTGTAGCAGGAGAGGTTGTTGTGTTCTGTGGCGTTGTTGTAACTGTAGTTGTAGTTGTGGTAGCTGTGGGAGACGGGGTGGTGGTTGCGGTTGTCTGTGTTGTCGTCTGGAGGGGCAAGTAATATGTATTTATTATTGGATCGTAGACAAGCCACTTGCCAAGAGGGAGGTCTGTTCCAGCAAAGTTCTTGTCTATCACGTTAATCCATACGAACTTGTACAGGGGGATCTCCACGATATTCCTGTTCACATAGAGCTCTACCTGCTGCATGTCATAGATCTGTTTCTGGGGATCGCTCTGATGCAGCCAATCATCGAGATATGCATCCACCTCAGTGCTGTTTAGATAGAATGGGTTGCTGAATGCCCCCTTTCCTATATATTTGCTGTGGAAGAGCTGATAGGCCCATATGGGAGAGATCCAATAGCCGATTAGAGCCAGCTGATATTTATAGGTGCTCTGCAGCTGGAGGAATGTTGGTAGATCGACTATCTTGATGTTGAGGTTTATTCCTACATCAGCTAGTTGTTCCTTCAGAACCTGAGCTATCGTTTGAGTTTCAGGGAGGTTTCTTGTTAGCAGCTCGATTGTGAATCTCGTTCCATTGCTGGAGACTGGATATCCTGCCTCATCGAGGAGCTTGCTGGCGAGAGTTAAGTTCCTCTCGTAGTGTATCAGCCCGCTTGGAGGTGGGACG
>JAVYOA010000007.1 GCA_038734945.1 Fervidicoccaceae archaeon
ATCGCAATTTCTTAGAAGTTCATTAACTGTCATAAGTCATGCTAAGTGACTTTGTCAACGCTGTCCAGTCGTTCAATAACACTATCTCGGAGATTCAGAATAAGACTAGGTTAGCCTGTGAGATCCTTCCGCCCGTATCGTCTGTTCCTTCACTGTTCGCAAACCTTCCCGTCTTAATCGTGTACATCGTAACGCTACCGCTACGTTTTCTTTTGTGTCCATTGCTTAACACAGTCGGAAACCCCATCTGTCTGCTTTACAATTTGGTACCTCCATTAGGTATAATTAACGCATTAGGTGCAACTAATTGCAAATCATTCAACTGTAACACATGTGCTACATCATTCCCTAATCCGTTTGCGGGTTGTCAAGGTAACATCTTTGATTATTTGTTTTGTGTGCTGGGCGGTGCATTGCTGTCGTTTGCTAATCCTTTAATAACAATCGTTAACGGGATAGCAAGATTTCTAGGACTTAACATATGTTTACCCTATTTTTCAACTAGCGGGTGCTCGTTATGAGCTGTCAAGGTGCATTATCGCCAATACCGTTGGGTTGTCAAGTATCGTCACCGTTCTCTCCATGCTACGAGTCGTCAAGTGAGTACACCATTGAGGAAAACCCAGTTTGTGACATTTTACCTAAAAATGTACTAAATTCACTGCCCACGCTCATGGCAAACCTACCCCTTACTTTGCTGTTCATCGTTACCCTACCTACCAGATTCTTCTTATGTCTAATCTACAATTTTTATCAGTTTATTGTAAAGGGTGGCATAACTAGACTGATAAACGGATTGGTAGCTGACGCTATCAATCCCATAGCGTGCTTCGCTGACGGCGTGGCGGAGGGTAACAGTGCTGACTTCTTTGCGTTTCAATTGCCGTCATTCTCACCGCCAAACTTGTCAAACGAGAGCGTTGTGCCGGGTGTATGTAGCTCAAATCCAATCATTCAAGCTATCTGTAATATCGTATATGGAATAGGATACATATTAGGAATAATCTCATCGTTAATTAACCAATTGACTGACGCTATCATTGTACTAATTTGTGTCCTATTTAACTTAACTATTGAGTTTGGTGTATGCCTCGGACCCATTCACTTTGTTACATGTATATCTGCCTCAAATGTATTTAATGCGCTTGGTCTAAAAATAAACTGTGCATTAAACTGTTACTGTGCTATTGGAAAGCCACCAATACTAAAGATATCAAACTGTCCCTATTCCGTTTGTTCAAATGAGCTATGCTGTAACAATGGACAGAGCGTAAACACTGTAACAGTAACATGTCCAACAGAGAGCTATTACTCAAGTGACGGAGCGCCGTGCGTCAGGTACTACATGAGTGAAAATAACGGATGCGTAGGGCATTCGGTTTGCTGTCCATCCCTAACATACAGTTCAGACGGTCAGATATGTGTGGAGACGTTCACACCCACACCTAACGGATGCGTATTTCAATCATTCGCATGTTCCTCAGACTTGTATTACGCAAATAACGGCGTTCCATGTCAAGGTAGTACATGCTGTCCGCCTTCCTTCTACGTACCCGAGCGTGGCGTAGAGTGTGTAACAGTATACGAGCCGTCGGACGGTCAATGTGTACCGATTAACACACAATGCTATCCGAATGAACGAATCGTCAATAACGCACCATGTAACGGTACAACGTGCTGTCCCGCTGTTAATTCTAACAATAGTCTACTTATCTATAACGCCGAACCTGGTCAGTGCATACCTGTTGCTACGTTACAAAACAGTACTTAAACCCTTCTAAGTCATGATACTGATTATCTTGTTAGTAGCTATCCTAGTGTTTCTGATAGTAGCTAACGGTACCTACACCTTCAATTTCTTCCACAAGACGTTTACGTTATCAGTAACTAGCGAATCGTCGGGGTGATATCATGACCGGATTGATAATTAACATCGTTGACATCGTATTCAATCTATTCTATGATCTAGTTAGGTACTCATTACAGATTGCCCGTTTCTTAGTGTCCAAGATAGGAGCGGGCATATTTTATGACGTGATGGCGTCATTCCGCTACGTGAATGACATAACCCGGAGAGTGAGGACATACGTCAGATAGACATAGGGTTATAACAATGACAGACATCGCTAGAGAAAGATTTAAGAAAAAGCTAACACGCAACCGTGTATTTGCACCTTCGGTTAGCGAAACGTTTGCTCCTAGTACTGCTAGATCGGAAACTTATGCTCCATCACAATCAAGCACATACGCACCATCACAGTCTAGCACATACGCACCATCACAGACTAGGACTTATTCAACATCTACAACGAATAAGACAATCAGAAAGTCTACTAGTGTGTTTGCGCCATCTGTGACTGAAGAGTATGCGCCGGTTACGTCGCAACCATCGGTTATTTTACCGTCATCAACTGAAGAGGTAAACGTACATGATGAACCAACTTATGCACAACCTTCACCGGTTATACCGCCTGAGGTAAATGCGGTTAACGTGGACGATCACCCTAATTACGCACAACCATCGCAATCAATTAATGACTCATCCCACATTTTTGTTAATGATGCTCCATCCACACACGTTAACATATCGCCAACCACGATATTCACTATCTCAAGTCAAAGAAGTCAAGAGACAAGTGATAACGTGTACTATCGCATACTTCTAAGCCTGCTGAGGGGGTCAAAATGGACGAGATAATACGTGTATCGCCACGTTACAGTATAAAGATAACTAGAGACGAACGTGGTGTTATCTTAAACGCTGTACCGTTATTTAATCCACCACCCGATTACTTGCATGTGTTTCCCCTTTCAACTAACTATTTGTTAGTCGTTATGTCGATAAACGGACAGAGGTTAATGATACCAGTGAAAAGAGGATCATCGGCGCACTTAATTAACACTTAATCATAACACGTATGTACTACCAAATTGCTGAATTGTTAACCTTTCTTGTCTCCATTTACATGTTATCCTCATTGATAATGGACTATCATCACAACAAATACATGGAAAACGAAGCCAGATATTTTGCTCAACTCCTCACGCTAAACATACAGGCGAGTCACAACGCTCAGATACTGAGACTTAATAAGGGTGATAAATCATGAGCATAGCGAATTTGATCATCCTAGTTATAAGTGGATTGGTAACCCTATTTATAATGTGGAAAGTATTACCAAAATTTACTAGTAAAGTTATTGGGGTGTTGAATAAATGATCACAATTTCAGTCCCTAAGGGTGCATTAGTTTCATCGCTTGGAAAACAATACTATCAACAGACACTTTACTACAATGTTGACTACAGTAGTTATCAAACGTCACCCGCCCCGGGCTTCTTCAATCCTGTTACGATTGTTAACTATCCCGCTGAGGTTGTCGTATCTACTAGACCGGTATCATTGAATCTAGAGACTCCAGTTCAATATGTGTCAACGGGTAACATAAAACTAGGTTTCAATACTAACGGAAGTGACCTAGCGGGTAATGCGCTAGTGTCAGGTACCGGGTCACTATTTCTATGGATCAGGGGATCGTTCCCCTCACAGATCATACCTTCCACTACGCTGGAACTAGACGCTTATCTTCATGCTATGGACATGCTAAGCGCCATAAACGCCTACATGGTAATGAATGAGATATTAAATGATGACTTCTTTGAAGCCACGGGAATTAATGAAGTCAAGAAAAGTTTAATACGAGGATACATTTGCAATAAGCTAAAAGTAGACGTAGCGATGTCATTATTTGGTAATACAGTTCTAGCGCCATATGTTCAACAAGTCAATGCCCTACCCGTAGAGCCTTGTTTTGACATTTCATACCAGGAGATAAGTGATATTGATACAGTAATATCAGAATTTTATGACACAAATCAAACAGTTAAGACACTAGAGAACATGATTACCAATTTATCTAATACGTTAGCATATCTTAACCAAAAAGTAGAACAAATCATACAAGAATTACAACCATCAGAAACTATTTACGTTGAAGATATTGAAGTGTTTCTAAGAAACGCTACGCTAACGTTGGCGTTACAGTCAAAAGAAGTACTTGAACCGTTTGATGTGACTGGTTCACAGTTAAGTACGTATGTGTTAGATGTAGTCACATCGTTGTTATCATCTAATTTTACACAAATAACATCTACTATCTCAACGTTCGCATCGATTACTTCACAAGCTAATACATTATTATCAACTGGACAGATCAACCAAGCTATAGACTTTGTATTTTCATCATTACAAACGTATGTTAATGCACCACAGGCAAGTACATACCTAGCAATTATTGCGGGCTATTTATTAGAATTAGCAAACGTGAATAACATAAACACGGCATATCTGCAAACTGTTCCCCAGGTCGTGGCATTATCTGCTGTGCTTTCATCTTTATCCAATGATATTTACAGTCAAGTATTTCCAACATTCAAAATAAATCTCTACAACGCATCGCACGCTTTGAACTTCACTAACCCACCTCCACCACCTCCGCCTGCGTTACCATCTTCACCACCTACGCCACCTAAACCTTCGTTACCATTACCACCAGGATTACCACCTTCGCCACCGCCTCCTTACATGATTACATCACCGCCTCCACCACCCCCTCCATTGCATAAGATTGTTAGCGCATTAAGGACTGTAAAGCACAACAATTACGCTAACGTGATCATTGAATTGTCGCCGAAGGGCGGACATGTATGGAACACTGCACTGTTAGCTTACGCTTATCAGTACCAGTTAGCGTTTATGTTGGCTAAGCATGGTTTCGTATGTCCTGCAATAACCTCAACACCACAAACGAACGGATTAGACTACTCGCTTGTAAATAATAACATAACAATAACGTCAAATAATAGTCAGACTAACGTGACTGTCCAAAATAAAACTACAACACAGACCGGATCAAGTAACGTTAGTGTGCAAAACAACACTACAACACAGAACCAGTCAAGTAATGTTACAACATCAGAATCAGTACAGACTAGTGAAGCAATACAATCACAATCATCAACTCAACAAAGTCAATCAAACAGTGGATCAACAAATCAAGGATCAACCACCCAAGCTAACATGACTATGCAAAATAACAACTTCTTCGAGAATCAGGGATTATCTAGTAACGCACCTGATTTTTTCAATTACTTAACCTATACCGCTAATCAAGGAATGTTTAACAATACTCTCAATTACATACCCCATAAGGTACCGCCAGGTAAACTAAAACATGGATTTATGTGATGATAGAACATGAAGGAGCTAATCAGATACCTGTTATTTATGCATAAATATCTCAAACTAGATTACATTAATGTGGTAGTATCACGTGACGGCGAAGTAGTTCATCTTGAAATAAAGAACGATAACGATATGACTGTTACGGGTTATCAATGCGAACCGTCCATGGATGGCAATTTCAAGAATTGCACAGAGATCAAAAACCTGGACGAGATAGTGACTGAAGCTATCAACGATATGGTCAGAATCGAGTGGAAAAACTCTTAAATATTCGTGATGTTTATCTAGTTTTATGAAACTAATTATCGTAGAAGGAAGCAACGGAGTGGGTAAGACCACTCTTTTAAAGAAAATAAGAGATCGTTATGATGTTTTTTACGTGCATTTTCCCCTAGTCTATTATCGTAAGATGCCACCCGTTGCCTATCTGGGTGAAATGCTGTCATTTTTGAGGGGGCAACTTGGTATCTTTGTGGACTTAAATGCCCGTCCCATCTTGGTAGATCGTTTCTTCCTGTCTACTATGGTGTATCAGGGAAAAGACATTAACTTCGTTTCACCGGTACTAGAAGAGTTACAAAAACATGAGTATTACCTATTTGTGCTAAAACCAGACGAAAACTACAAAAGAGTAATGACGCACTTTGAAAACATAAAGGCTTATGATGATCCTAA
>JAVYOA010000008.1 GCA_038734945.1 Fervidicoccaceae archaeon
CATCGTCCATTCTTCTTCCAGCTAGAATTGAAGCCCCCCCCGACGGCATCCACCGCCACCCCCCATCGCCTCCGGCGACCACCGCCCAACCACGTAACCTACGTGTTTGGACGGCGACCGCCTTCACAGGCGCACGGGAGATGACCGTGATGCCGTCAAGGTGCTTACGATCCAGCGCAAGCACCAGGGGACGTGGGTTAGGGCATCATTTGGACGTCAGAGCCCACTGGCGCCACCGGGATGGACGCCCATCGCGCCCCTCCCCGTCCAACTAGGGCGTAAAGGGTTCTTCATACGCTCTAAGGCGTATTGAGGCGCACCCTCTCGCCCAATACACTATAAGTTAAAAACAAATAAAAACCTTTTGCTCCGTTACACGTGGCTAGAATAACTTACCCTGTGTCTTCACCACGGCATTAGACTTGATAACTTCAAAGTATAACTTCTTTCTAATTTGCACCGGCTCGGCAACAACACAGTACAGGGTTCGATTAATCACTTTACCGCACACCAACTGAGGAATCGTTGGCTTTACTGACACGTCATCATCAAACGTTAGCTTAATGACGCCGGATAGCTCATACGGCGGTGTCTGTTGAATCTCTTTATTCTCATTAACTGAAAAAATAGAAGACGGACTTACGAAACGAGACGCACCCGTGCGGGTGCTATCATTCACTTTTTGCGATTGCATGACAATAACTAGATCGTTGAGGTATTTAAGCGTTACGGTTCGCTAGTTCTTCCTTAAGCTCCTCTAGGTACTCCTTTAGTGCTTCTTTGGCTTTGGATTTTATTCCTACTGCCGTCTCAGACCTTACTATAATCGTGACAACGCCGATAGGAGCCTGGCAATAGCCTACACATTCAACATCTATCTCAACGTCATCACTGTAACCTTTGTCAAAAATCAGCACAATTTTACGGTACTCTTCGCTATCTTGATAAACATACGTGACCTGACTATACCTACTCTGATGAGGCGAATAAGCTCTAGCTATGGTTTCAAAAAACCTGGCTCCAGACATAGAAGAAACAACAGAAGATGACTTCCTAACTTTTGATATGTTTTTAATAGCCCACTCGATCAACTCGATTTTATTCTCCAGCTTTGATGACATGAGTATCTAATTAGCAAAACTAAAAAACAATGTGACTTATGCGTTTTTGCACTGTCCATGAATCAAATTATAGACGTCAATGACTCCATAACAGCTATTGATTGCTAGCTTAGCTCTCTCCATATCGTCATATTCTAACGCATTCAGCTTGCCCATGACTTTAAACATGTTTACGATCTGCATGTACATATCTATTAGTATCTGAATCTCGCTTAGCTTCTGTAATTGTTCGTGTTGGTCTAGATGTTCGTTTTGAATGAAATCATCTACCAGTCTGGTCATTTCAGATTGTATCTTAACTAATTCATCTACTAGATGCTTCACATTGTAATCTTCTAATTTCTTGCTTGTTATCACCTTAACAGCGTATTCTGACGAAGACTTAACGTATTGTAGATAGTACTTCATTCCGTTTGCATTCTTTTTTAGATTCTCATCATCGATCTTAATCATCGTTGTATTCATGTACTTTAGAATGTATTGCTCTAGTTCTTCTAATGGCTTTTGTAATTTCTCAATGCGATAACCGAGTATGTTATGCACTCTAACCTTAGCCTTGAAACTATTCAGCTTAATCAGTAATGTTAGATAATTAAAATCTTCAGCAACGTAATTATGATGATAAATAAACCCGTTTAGTTGTACAATTAAGTCAGCAACATCTCTGTTTAAATCAGCCAAATTGAATAGATCCCATTCTCTAGATAGCAAGTACAGGGCGTTTAGCCCCAACTGTGTCACCCTTAACTCTTCAGTCACAGCCTTCTGAAAGTTTATCAACGCATCAAGAATATCTAATTTTTCTTGTACGTGTTTAATTGACATTTAACTCACCATAAGCATTTAGTTGTCAGAGGTTAATAACCTTTTCGGTAAACTGACATGCCTGAAAATTTCATATGTTTTTGACATTATTTGAAATGTTGACACACATTCAGCAACCCAGTTAGCTCTTTCCATATCGTACTCATAAATAGACGATAGTTTTACCAAGTCCTCATCATTCAACGGTTCAACTAGTATCATGAAAGTGGGATAATTGTCATTTATCACCGAGTCTAACACCTTAACGTATCTAGCAATGTAACGTTTCCAGTTTGGTAGCGAACACAAAAGTGAAATAGGCGAACCGTCCACTATCGTACCGCCGGGTATTTCTTTAAGGAAGTCATGAAACTCTCTATCAATTTCGTTTTTAGGACTATAACGTACCAGTCTCATGTTAAGTGCGTCAGATACTATTTTCGATATCTGACTCTTGCCAGCCATTGGTATACCGTCAATTACCACCTTCATCTGATTAACTGATATCTTCCACTGTTTGCCAATTTCATTAACTAGATTGATAACATCCCCGGCTTTGAACTCAACGCTAAAGTTATAATTATCAATCACTTAACATCACCTTCTGAATTTGTGCTATAATCTCATCTCTACACTCACTAATGCTTTCACATGATGTTACTATCTCTATCACCTTCCTCTTTTCGTTAGTTACTGTGATGGTATTGTGACTCTCCTTTAACTTCAAGATCAGCATGTCATTATTCTCCAGTACCATAACCTCTTTTTGACCAGCATCTGGAATTTCATTTATCATTTTGATGACCCAGTCAAAAAACTTGGTTCCAACAGAGTAGTCTATCTTGTTTTCAAAATTCATGAATGAACACCCCACTCAAAAATGAACATGAAAAAAACCACAAATCTTAACTTTTCGCTTTGTCTTGAATTAGAACATTGCATATCTAGTTATTGCTTTGACTGCTATTTAAATATTTCTGTTTGAACTCCTCAGTGATGTCTTTCATGGTTTTTGAATCATAAACTACAAACTTAGTCTCTGGGTTATCTCTAGCAAACTCGATTATCTCATCCTTCGTGACTGGTACTAATACAGTTATAACATCGTCAATCATGATCTCCTCGCCGTCAGAGCTTATCTCCTGTATGTCTACGTCTTGTACCTCAAGCATGTAGGGGTACTGGTGATGATCCCTTACTTCATACTTTAGATCTTCCAACAACATTAGACTGGTTCACCTATCTTTTTCTCATCACCAGAGTATTTAAGTCTTGCTTTAACCAGGACTTTCTTAGGTACAGTGATGCTAACATTGTATGCTAAACGTGATTTGATAGCCTTGAAGTTTTGAAACAGGTACATTTTGAGAGGATCAGGATCATAGTGTATTTCCACATCTTGGTCTTTTTTTACACCTTTAGCAACAATGTTTTTCTTCCCGATCGCCACATTTCCGTCTCTGCGATAATTAACCGGTACCCACTCCCCAGGATCTTGTGTGAAAAAGTAGAGTTTTTTGCCTAAATGGTAAATGTTACCCTCTTTTTCTATCTTCAACTGTCCCAAACCATCACCTAGTGTCTTAAACTTCAGTTTGGTATCTAATATCTTAACTTCGCTATACTCTCTTATCTCTCGAGTAAGGTGAAGTGAATCCGTGTCAGTGTACTGTAACCCTTCCTTATTCTGTTTCATTAACTGATAAAGGTATAACCTAGCGTATGCGGTGACGTAACTGGCGATGGCTACGGAGTATCGAGGTGTTAACTCTTCCTTTGTGTAGACAATTTCATCTATCCGTGTGTATACTTTACCGTTAAATAGAGTGCGTCCTTCTCTCTTGATTATGTTAAGTATTTCCGGATCCTTCACTATCATAGCTCTTGCTTTATGCAAACCAAACTTACCGTAGGCGCTATTGAGTATCATTTTAGCTACTGTCCTAAGCGTTTGCCCTTCTACTCCACCTTTCTTTTCACCTTGCTTTTTCATTTCGTAGTATTTATCAATAAACTCGGTAAACAGATAGTCAGATTTAAACCATTTACTACTAATAAACTGTATCTTGCATTCCTCATAACGTAACGCTTGTACTTCCGGAGTAGTTAAGACAGCTTCATTTTCTAATACTTGGGTAAGAATGTTCTCACCGTTAAATCTTGTCTTAGTGACAACTGGCATTAAGTCAGTATCGCATTTGAATCTGACACGGTGGAATCCTAGATAACCACGCTTGATAGCTTGATTGAATGACATGTCATCTTTTACTGGCATAGTAGGATATCTAAAGGAGCGCATGACCGTAGGGTACAGTGAATTTACGTCATAAACCTTTTGTCTTTCACTGAATGATGAAATCACTAGTGGATCTACACGTCCGCCTCGATAGCTTTCAATTATCATAGGATCATTTATTTCAGTTATTACGCCCGCATATTTGTCAGGATCCATAAGCGCTTTCTTTAATCCCTGAGCTTCTGGCATCATTTTTAAGAGTATTCGGAATGAAATGCTAGGTAGAGTTGTACCATGTGTTTCAATTCTATTAAAAAATCTAGTTAAAACTATGTGAAGCGCCCTAGCGTCATTTCTAGCAAGCTCCTCGCCGTGTTCATTAACGTAATTATTCCACTCTTCAGGGTTAGTCTCTATCTTATCGTAGTTTATTTGCGCCTCTTCCTTGTAATTTAACTCTGGTGCAAACGTCTTAATAGCGTTCTTTAGCGAAGTTGTCAGTATAGGCATACTATCCCTTACCCACGTACCACCCGCAAAGTTAATGGAGAATGGAGCATCAAAGCTAGCGTCCTCAATCATGTCAGCAAACATTGATATCCTCAGAAGCGACATATCGTACTTGGCGTTATGGATAAAGATGGTAGACTTAGCGTTTATCATGTACTCTAACACTTTTTTCTGATCCGTAAAACACGTCTCTGACGTTCCGTCACTGAAACATCCCACAGCAAAAACGTGACGAATTTCATCACCTTCTCGTTTAAACTTTGCCTCACTATCATACGTAAGAAATTTCATACTTAATTGTTTCTAATGCGGGGATTAAAAGCTTGTGTATCCGTGATATCATCATAAATAACGGTGAGGCTTATGCTACATGCAATGACGATGAGAAAAGGATAGTCATGTGTGCTTTCGAGAAGTACAAACGAATACTTGAGGAAGCGAGAGTCAAGCGGGCACTTAAGGAAAAATTCAACACTACAGAAAAGGAGAAGATAGCACTAGCAGAGTGCTTTGCCGATCACCCTAACCGTGAGTACTATGTTACCGTACCGTCCCTATTGCTTAGAGACAATGATGATATGTGTTTTTACTCATTTCAGCAACCTCTAGCATTGGGTAACGCCGAGTGCAAGTTTGTGAAAGTTGGCTATCCTATTCTAGAAGGAGACTTTAACGTTCACGATAGCACGTACGTTTTAGCAGGCGAGTTAGGGGTTATGGACTTTTTGGCACGGACTAAGGGTATAATGTGCGATGACAAGTGTAAAGAAGCGGGTTATCTAGTTTTGCCTATCGCAACGTTGCTTTTTTACGAAGCGTTTGGCACAACGTTATTGCCTAAGTTCAGCATAAGAAAAGTTATAATTGACGGACAAGAAAAGCCATTTAGAGATTTCGCAGTTAAAAAAGTTGAAGACGCTATAGCAAAACTTGGCGTACATGATGAAAAATTAGACTACGCTCTTGGCAAGGTTAAAAGTGCTAGTTTTCTCAAGAGTTTTATCTTGTCTGTTATTCCATCGATCTAGAATGTAAGAGATAGCATTTTCTAGCGCA